>JAYWIB010000179.1:0-4075 GCA_043789265.1 Chitinophagaceae bacterium | reverse complement strand
CCCGGAGCATCTACTGCGGTAAGTGCCATGCTGGATGTGCTGCATAAATGTTTTGCTGCTGAGATGCAGTCAGCCACATGGAAGCAAAAATTACAAACTATGATTCCCTTGTACCAGGATAATATTGCGGACGAAGACTGGCTGCCGCACCGGGCAAAAAACAATCACATACTGCATCTGGATGATTGAAATTATACCCTCTTGATTTACCAAGTATCCCAAAGGACTTGGAGATCTTGGATGGTATTATACCGGAAAAAAGGAAGTTAGACTACTTAGTTTTTATTGCCAGTATTAAATGGTTGTAACTACCTGCTTTACATTGCCTGTACGTTTTATTACACCCCAGCCCTGTAGCTCTCCTTTAATTGCTTTGTTAAAAGACTTGATAAGAATATAATACATCAGCTGGCGGTATACGAGCCGCTGCGGTATCATCCACCATAGTTTTTTATAATCTTCTTTTTCAAATGCAAATGCAAGTGCTGCACCTGCTATGTCTATAAAAGTAAAAATTAAGTAATAAAAAATTACATGACCCGTACTGGCTTCTACTATGCCAAAGCCTGCAGCCACCAGGCTTACCAGCAGTAACAAATCTGCCAGCGGAGCCAAAAAGGGCAATATCATTTGAAAAATTAAAATGTTAGGCAATGCCACCCTGCCAAAATTTTTATAAGCGGGATTAAATACAGCATCCCGGTGTTTCCAGAAGCACTGAATTACACCAAAGCTCCAGCGGAAACGCTGGCGCATAAACTGGCGCATTGTTTCCGGCGCTTCGGTATAAGATACAGCTTCATTGCAGTTGCGTATCGCATAGCCATTTCGGTGCAGCCGCATGGTAAGGTCACAATCTTCTGCAAGTGTATCTGAAGTAAAGCCTCCAGCCTTAATAACCGCTTCTTTTTTAAAAGCACCGATGGCACCCGGCACTACTGTAATACAGTTTAGTAAGTCAAATGCACGTCGGTCGAAGTTTTGCGATGTAATGTATTCAATGCTTTGCCAGCGGGTAATCATATTTATTTCATTGCCCACTTTTACATTGCCCGCTACTGCACCCACTTTATCATTTTCATTACCATAAAATTTTTTCATCAGTTCTGATACCGCCGTAGATTTTAACTGCGTATCTGCATCAATACAAACCACATATGCGCCTGCTGCTTTTTGTATGCCGGTATTAAGGGCAGATGCTTTTCCGCCATTCGTTTTCGTGTACACCTGCACGTTGGGTGTGTCTTTAAAAGCATCCCGTATTTTTACAAACGTGTTGTCTTTACTTCCATCATCTACAAACACCACTTCCAGGTTTGGATAATCCTGCTGCAGCAGGCTGTTTACTGTTCGTTCTGCATTTATTTCTTCGTTGTATGCCGGCACTATTATGCTTACCAGCGGCTGGCTGGCAGCAGCAGCGGGTACAGAAAGTATATTACTCTCCCGTTTTTCTTGGGCATATGCCAGTGCTGCCATTGCCAATATTCTGCCAATGGAAAAAAATATACCTACAATGAATAAAGCAAAAACAATATTGCTGCCCCAGTAAGCTGCTTCCGCAAAAAAGAAATTGATGGACACTATCCATCCATCTTTTGATGGAGAAATTTTTGGCATTACATCATCCATGCTTTTGCCCATCAGGTCGGCCACCGTAGTAAATTTGTATCCCTTTTTTTTGAAGTAATCAATAATTACCGGCAATGCTTCCACCGTGGCTTTTCTAGTTTCGCCACCGGCATCATGCAGCAGGATAATGCTGGCGCCACGCTCTTCTGTCTGCCGTATAGTTCTTGCCACAATAGAATCTACAGTTACATTTTTTTCCCAGTCATTGGGGTCAATGCTTTCGCCGATGGTTAAATAATTTTCTTCCCTGCTTTTTGCAATGGGTTCCAGTTCTTCATAGGTACGTGGCTCAGAGTCGGCATTGTAAGGCGCCCTGAATAAAATGGTGGAGCGGCCAGTAACAGTTTCTATCAGCAGCCTGGTTAATTTCAATTCGAGCATGGCTCGCTGGTTACTCATTTTTGCTACATTGTTGTGTGTAAAAGTATGATTGCCGATTTCAAACCCATCCCTGTAAATGCGCTGCAGTAGCGGAATATTTTTTTCGCCCTGCAGCCCTACAATAAAAAAAGCAGCGGGTACTTTTTCTTTCTCCAGTATATCTAAAATTTTGGGTGTCCATTCAGCATCCGGGCCATCATCAAAAGTTAAAATCAGTTTATGTCCCGGCCCTGGAGGGATGGTATCTTCTCCAAATTTTTGAATGATATAGCCCGATGGCATCTGTATGTAATGCTGCTCTGCCACCAGCATTTCTGCCGTGTCTATTTCAATCGCTATTTCCCCTTGCTGCGGTGTGGCAATAATATTCAATATTTCTCCGCCGCCTGCCGTAGTATCATATCCTACATTATCAGGCAGCACAGCAATGGCAGAAAATAAATTAAAATTAAAAGGCCGTGCAAATATTGCTGCTGTGCTCAGGTCTCTGTTATAATAATTCCACATCCTGCCATCTTCGCCGCCCAGTCTCCACAATGCGGTTCCTGCTGCAGCATATTCATCGCTAAACCTCAGGATGTTAAATGTAGTAGCCGCATCCGTAAACCATACCTGGTGCTGAATACTTTCTGTGTCTCCTCCTGATGTTTTTTTCTCATCGGTATAGCTGTAGTGCAGGTTGTAGCTGGTGTTGTCAAAATCAACCGATGCATTTTTTATTTTTGCCCGGTTAATGGCGTCTGAATAAGTGATGCTTACACAATTATTTTTACCTTCTTCATCAGTATACCAGTCATACCCATAGCCTGCAATGCCCAATATAATTTTAGCGGGGTCTATTTTTTTTGCCGTCCAGTCCAGTGCTTCTTCTATCCATTTTTGTGCACTCAGGGGGCCGGGTGCAGTGCTGTTATTAAACTGATCGTATGCCATCAGTATAATGTAATCATTGTATGCTGCTAATTTTTTGTAATCATAATCATCATTTTTTACCGATACATCCATTGTTACACACATATTTTTTGCATGCAATGTTTGGTAAAGTTCTTTTTGAAAAAGCGTTAATGGTTCATTTGTTTTCTCTGCCAGTTCTTCAAAATCGGTATTGATGCCCTGAAGCTGGTAATGAGAAAGTGTATCTGACAACTGCTGAATAAAAACTGATCTTTTATTTTTATCAGTAAGAATTAAATGAAGCAGGCTGCCGTCAAAATCATTTTTAGCAGAATTAAAATTCGTAAGCATGGGCATAATACGCAACCCTTTTTTCTTCATCAGCAAAAGCCCGGCGCTATCTATTCTTGTCTGCAACATTTGAGTAATGCTGTTAATAAAAAACCATTCCGGAAAAATTACATTTAATTTGTCTCCATATTTTTCTAAGGCAGGCAGCGATGGACTTCCTTTCCAGGGCGTATAAAAAGCGGCCCTTATTAATGGAATAGCTGCCGCAGTACCGCTACCGGGCTTTGCAATATTTTTGAGCGAGTCTTCCCTGGTTCTTTTATATAAAAAATCTTTGAAGCCTTTATATTTTTTATTGAGGCCTTGGGGTATAGTGAGCGGATTGGCCGGATCCATTTTGGTTTGGTACACCTTTGATTTTTGTTCCAGATCAGGAAGCGAAGGGTTAGTACCCCGGATAAGCGCTATTATTAATACTGTCACAAAAAAAAGGGCAATCATCATCAGTATCCTGAAAGTCCATTTAAAATTTCGCCATCTCTTATTGCTGTATGTCTGAAATATTTGGCCGCCTTCATTCATGATAGCACAAAAATACCTGAAATAAAAGCGCCATTATTACAGCTTATTTATGAGCGGCTTTTTTTAGTTTATTAAAACAAGAGTTATGCCTAAGCACTAAACTGCCGAAGGTGATGATCAATATGCACATACATAAATCTGCGCCTTTGTTTTCTGCTAAGTTTACCAAACATGGGATGCGGGGGCAGTAAGCTTTTCCAGGCAATAACCTCACCTCATTCAATAACTGAATCAAATTTGATTTTTCTGTTTCAATATCTGATGAAGGGGTGCCATAATATTGTTGATTCATGTC
>JAYWIB010000178.1:0-4079 GCA_043789265.1 Chitinophagaceae bacterium | reverse complement strand
ATTGCCGTAAAGCCTGGTCCTGATAATATTTCTGAATGGCGAAGATGGCAGCCTTTGCATTGAGTGTATCAAAGATGGTTTCAATCAAAAACAAATCTACACCACCATCCACCAGGCCTTGCACCTGCTCATAATATGCTTTCACCACCTGGTTCCAGGTAACAGCACGGTAGCCAGGATTATTTACATCAGGTGATAAACTCAATGTTCTGTTTAATGGACCAATAGCGCCTGCTACAAACCTTGGCTTAGCAGGATTTTTTGCAGTGTATTCATCGGCAGCTCTTCTTGCAATTTTTGCGCCTTCCACATTTATCTCGTACACATATGCTTCCAGCTTAAAATCTTCCTGTGCTATGGCGGTGCCGGCAAAAGTGTTTGTTTCAATTATGTCAGCACCCGCTTCCAAATATTCTTTGTGTATGCCTTCAATAATTTGCGGCTGGGTGAGATTGAGAATATCGCTGTTGTTTTTAACATCCATCGGCCAGTCTTTAAATCTTTCACCACGGTAAGTTGCTTCGGTTGGTTTATGCTTTTGTATCATGGTACCCATTGCGCCATCTATTATCAATATGCGTTTCTCCAGTTCTTTTCTAATGTCCATAGTAAATAGTTTTATGGTTCAATTGTATGTTATTGCAGTAAATGCATGCCCAGCAGGCATTATTATTTTCTTACTCAAAAGAATGAATAATAAAAAATAAACAGCAAAAAAATGAAGTGGTAAACGATTACTAATCTGGAGATGTATGCAGCAGAAAGGCCTCGTTTATTAGTTCACTTTTTAAAAGCATACAGGCTGAACAATAAACAAATCTGCCTGTAAACGGACACAAAAATAAAGTATGCAGGCCGTAATGCAAAATGCAATAAAGGAAAATAAAAATGGAATGCAGTGTGGTTAATGGCTTTTGCCAATGGTAAATACCCGTGAAATATTGAAGCCGAAAAGAATATCACCTTTTTCCCATTGGCCGGTGGTTTCAGTTATAAAGTTTTTTTCCGTCATGGCCCTGGAGTTGGTAAAATGAAGCTGAAAAACATGGCCGCCAGTTTCAATATCAAACCCCACAGATAAAGGATTGGAAGCACCCTCAATTTTATACCCGGGAATTTGATAATAATATTCAGCATTGAAGCTGATGCGCCTGCTCAGCTTTTGTCTGCCGCCAACACCGATTGCGAGCAGCCCGTTTTTATCAGTGGCAAGTACGGCAAGATTCCGGTGGATATAGGTGGGCATCAACTGCAGGGAAGTGGCTTCCGAAAATTTTCTTGCAATAATTAACTGATGTGTAAAAGATAACCGGGAGCTGAAATAATTTTTTCTGTTTGGATCTTCCCACTTGAGCGATCGTATGGCAATGGTGGGTACATAACTAACGGTTACCGGCATCTGCTTTGCCCCCGTGGACTGGCGCAATAATTTTATTTTAAAAAAACCATCAAACGTTTTTTGAAAAGTGCTGCGGCCCACACCCACCATCAGGTAAGGTGTAATGCCATAATCAAAGCCCATCCGCATGGTGGCATTATCAAGTC
Organism: Chitinophagaceae bacterium; assembly: GCA_043789265.1. Taxonomy (GTDB): domain Bacteria; phylum Bacteroidota; class Bacteroidia; order Chitinophagales; family Chitinophagaceae; genus Ferruginibacter. The sequence goes on along the minus strand of JAYWIB010000178.1, from coordinate 2,534 downwards.
CGAAAAGTTCGTAAGCGCCATTGTTTAAAGTTCCAAAGCGGTGAGAGATTCTTACATCCAGCACACCCTTGCCCACATTTTCTACTGTATGGCCATCCACCAGGCGGGTAGTTTTAAAAGTAGCAATGGTATAGCTGGTGACATTTTTTGAGGCTGCCTCTTTTTCAAGTTGTGCCATTACATCGGTGGTATCTGCAGCCTGCTGGGCATATACAGGTATAAAAAGAACAGACAGCAACAAACAAAACAGCAATACTTTTTTTGTATGCATGGTGGATATATTTTTACAGAAGCAGGCTTTAGTTTTTTTGATTGTACAAGCAGTTGACCGTTATTTCTATCGTTTTTGAAATATTGTTTTCCACCACTTTGGGGATAGATATTTTATAATCGGCCAGCAAAAGTTTAAATACTGCTATGCCCGTAATTTTTCCCTGCACTATTTGTATGCTTGCAGGTGTTGTTACTTTTTGAGTAATGCCATGCAGGGTTAAATTGCCGATTACATTTACCGGGTAGTTGCCATCTTTGGCAAAATTGATGCTGTTGATATTACTGATGGTTCCTTTAAAAGTGCTTTTAGGAAATTTATCGCTTTCCAGATAGTTTTCATTAAAGTGTTCTTCCATCAGCGCTTTTTTAAAATGAAAATTTTTAATGATAACAGAAAACTGCAGGTCGCCTGTTTGGGCATTCAGCACACTTACCACCTGGTTGTTATCGGCCTGTATATCTTCCATACTTGTTTTGGAAAAAAATGAAACATTGCCATTTTTAGTAAAATAATTTTGCGCCTTTAAAATTGTAAAACACATAAAAAATAAAAATATCAGGCTCAGTTTTTTTTTCATCATCTTGTTTTTTTCATCAGTAAATTTTAATTGTTTAGTGCCCCGTTGCTAATCCAGCATTGGATGGTATTGGTTTCAGCAGGTAAAAGCGGACCAGCAGGCGGCATTGTTTTTTCCAGCAATACTTTTTTTATTCTTTCTTTTGCCAGGCTTATTTGTTCATAATTCTGAAAAATAAAACCACCGGAAGCGCTGCTGTTGTGGCAATTTACAGTGGCACATCTAAGTGTAACAAGCGGCAATACATTTTCGCCAAAGCGGGCAGGTATGGTGTTGCAATCAACGGCATTGGTACTGCCGGGATACAGCAATTCTTCTTTGTCGTTGTAACAACCGCTGCACACGGCTGCAACGATGAAAAAAAATGCAGCAGCTATTTTTATTTTTCTGTCAATGAATTTTATCATAAAATATTTTAATTGTTTGGAGCGCCAGCCTGCAGCCATCTTTTTATCACTGCAATTTTACAGTCACTTAGTTTGTTACCGTCCTGCGGCATGGGGTTTACATCTGCGGCGTGGGTTATACTCAGGTACAATTCGCTGCTGAGCCCGCCGCTTATTCTCTCTTTTATTTCATCATAAGTATTTAATGGAATGCCGTAGCCATCATTTGCATTGCCGCCATGGCAGCCGAGGCAATGCGCCTTGATGATGGGTTGTACATGTGCCGTAAAAGTAAATTGAGTACTGTCGCAGGTGCCGCAGTTTACTGTATTTTCAGCCTGCTCATTTATCCATGTTTTTATTAAATTTTTTTGTTCATCAGATAACGGATACTGACCGGGCGGCGGCATTATCTTATCACCATTTTCCGCTAAAAGAATATTGTAAATTTTACTGTTGGCAGCATTGCCGGGTATAATTCCTTTTTTTATGATGTTAGCATAATTGTCGAGCGTGTAGCCCGATTCACTTCTTTCAGCACTGTGGCAATTGGATTTGCTGCAATTGCTTTGAAAGATGGGCAACACCTCTTCATTAAAACAAACAGTGGGTGCCGGGGCAATAGCTGCTTCGTGCCTGCAAGCAAACATGCACATGCAAAGTGCAGCTATTAACATCCACAGGGTTAATTTTTTTTTCATGCTACTGATATCTTAGAAGCTGTTTAAAAATGATTTTTTTGTTCGCCAGCAATAGTATTTCATTGGATCGGCATTGGCGACAGTTTATCCCGATAGCAAAGCGTATCGGGACTCCGTTCAAATTCAGATTTTCATGGCATCACTTTCCACCATCATTTTTTTACAGAATTAAATTTAAACAGCTTCTTAGTTTAAAGAGCCGCATACAACACCTAACCATTTGCAGAGGTGTACGAATTTATGAGGTTATATTAAAGCCTTGAGGCTTGACAGGTAAGTTTAACATAACCCTGCTTTTATTTTGCCAGGTAACAGCGCACCATGTATACATCTGCCGGTATGCCCAATTCTGCATCGCCCTCGCCTATGCCATTACAAATTCCTTTTATTGTTACCTTACTTCCTTTCTGTATTTGCACGGCTGCCTGCTCCATTGTGCAATTTATAAAAGCCCCGCTGCTGGCGGTGTTCAGCAATACCAACATATTATTTTGCTGATTGCGGCTTATGCTGCTTACAATACCTGTTACATCCAGTATATCGCCTCCAAAATGTCTATTGGCAGCAACAGAATCTGCCATAAAATTTTGATACAG
>JAYWIB010000177.1:0-15203 GCA_043789265.1 Chitinophagaceae bacterium | reverse complement strand
GGGTAATCATCACCGGCAGCTTTTCTGTAAGGTCACGTATAATTTCAAAAGAAGCACTGCCCGAGCCTACAATGATACCTGCCCGCAATACGGTGAGTGGCACAGTGCCAGACCGCAGCAACCGCTCCACCACCAGCCGGGAGTGCAGGTGTTTAGAAAGATGCTGTTCATTTACAATGCCGCTGAGATAAATAATTTGTCTGCAGCTTGTTTTTTCTATCAGGTATAAAAATTTTTTGGCGGCAGCCAGTTCCATTTGCTCAAAGTCGCCTGCTGTACTCATGGAATGTATTAAAAAATAAGCAGCATCCATATCAGCCGGAAAAGATTTATCCGTATCCTCCAAAAAATCAATTTCAATAGTATAAATATTTGGATGACGGTTGTCATCTTCAAACCGTTTTTTATTCCGCACACAGCAATACAAATGATGCCCCGCCTGCAGCAATACCGGTATCAGCCGCTGCCCTATATATCCATTGGCACCTGTAATAAGTATATTCATTGCTATGTATTACAATGCCTTTGTCTGTTTGTTTATAAAAAGATCAAAGGAACATCTGGTATTTTTTTTACAAACGCACAGCATCTTATACATGCTCATTTATCCACTTGTTAGTATCAAAAAAACAAAATTCCAAATTTCACTTTTCAAACCCCAACCCTTACCTTTGCCGCCACATAAAAGACATACCATTTAATCAATATTTATTATGGCCAACATTGGTAAAGTAAAATCAGTTATCGGTGCGGTGGTGGACGTTCAGTTCAGCAACGATGGAGCACTTCCAGAAATTTTAAATGCATTGGAACTTAAAAGAGAAAACGGCGATACACTGGTGCTTGAAGTGCAGCAGCACTTGGGTGAAGACAGTGTACGTACCATTGCAATGGACGGTACCGAAGGACTGGTAAGGGGTACACAAGTAACAGATACCGGTAAGCCAATTGCCATGCCGGTGGGTGATGGTATTAAAGGCCGCCTGTTTAATGTAACTGGTGATGCCATTGATGGTTTGCCGCAGGTAAGCAAAGAAGGTGGACGGCCCATACATGCAAAGCCACCATTGTTTGAAAACCTTAGTACAGCCAACGAAATTTTGTTTACAGGTATTAAAGTAATTGACCTGATTGAGCCTTATGCAAAGGGTGGTAAAATTGGTTTGTTTGGTGGTGCAGGTGTGGGTAAAACAGTATTGATTCAAGAGCTGATTAACAATATTGCAAAGGCATACAATGGTGTGTCTGTATTTGCGGGTGTGGGCGAACGTACCAGGGAAGGAAATGATTTGATGAGGGAAATGATTGAAGCAGGGATTATGAATTATGGCGAGGAGTTCAAACACAGCATGGAAGAAGGCGGCTGGGACTTAAGCAAAGTAGATGTAAAAGGACTGGAAGAAAGTAAAGCCACTTTTGTATTTGGACAAATGAACGAACCGCCGGGAGCAAGGGCACGTGTGGCTTTGAGCGGCTTAACCATTGCAGAGTATTTCAGGGATGGCGATGGTACAGGACAGGGCAAAGACATTTTATTTTTTGTAGACAATATCTTCCGTTTTACACAGGCCGGCTCCGAAGTATCGGCGCTGCTTGGGCGTATGCCGAGTGCAGTGGGTTACCAGCCTACGCTGGCTACCGAAATGGGACTGATGCAGGAAAGAATTACTTCTACAAAAAATGGTTCCATCACTTCTGTACAGGCGGTATATGTGCCTGCAGATGATTTAACTGATCCAGCACCGGCTACCACTTTTGCTCACTTAGATGCAACAACAGTATTGAGCCGTAAGATTGCAGATTTAGGTATCTATCCTGCGGTGGATCCACTGGATTCTACTTCAAGAATTTTAACGCCGGCCATTGTAGGCGATGAGCATTACAATTGCGCCAATAGGGTAAAATTAATTTTGCAGCGCTATAAAGAATTGCAGGATATCATTGCCATCCTTGGTTTGGATGAACTGAGCGATGATGATAAACAAACAGTATCAAGGGCACGTAAGGTGCAGCGTTTCCTTAGCCAGCCGTTTTTTGTGGCAGAGCAATTTACAGGTTTAAAAGGGGTGCTGGTGCCAATCGAAGATACCATCCGTGGTTTCAATGCCATCATGGATGGCGAAGTGGATGAATATCCGGAAGCCGCATTTAACCTGGTGGGTACGCTGGAAGATGCCATTGAAAAAGGTAAAAAATTGATGGCCGCAGCACAGGTGTAATCGCCTGCAGTGCAACCAGAAGGCGTCAAATAAACAAAAGCAGTTTTTAAATTTATAGGTGCAGGAGATTTTGTCACCAGCGATAGAATTACTATTAAACATCGTTGTGTCATGTTAATCCCGATACATTCGTGGACTCACTTGTACTTTTTGTTCTTTATTCAACAATTAAAAATAAAAGCTCAAATTTAACAACACTCAGTATACTGAGTTTGTTATAACGAGCAGCCTCCCTCCGGGAGGTTTGGAGGAGCTTCTATGATTTTAGAAATATTAACACCAGAAAGAAAAATCTTCAGCGGCGATGTGTACGGTGTGCAGTTGCCCGGCATCAGCGGCTCATTTGAAGTGCTGGAAAAACATGCACCCATGGTGAGTGCTTTAAAAGCGGGCAAGCTAAAAATACTAACAGATAAAACCAATACCACACTGTACACAATACAAAGTGGTTTTGCTGAAGTGCTTAATAATAAAACCACTGTACTGGTAGAGGGCGCAACAGAATTGCAATAACTTGACGTTATAGCAAGGCAGTGTTGATAATTTTTTTTCTGCTTTGATAATACCGGTAATAAGAATTAAAACCGGAACAGTACCAAACCAATTGTTTTAAAAAGCCCATGCCGCAAGCGTGGGTTTTTTGTAAATGAAATTTTATAGATAAACTTGCAGCATAAATACCAGCACGCCTGCTGCAAAACCCACCAATGCCAGCCAGCCAATTTTTTTCAGGTACCATACAAAATCAATTTGCTCAATGCCCATCACTGCCACACCCGCTGCGGTACCAATGATTAACATACTTCCTCCGCAGCCTGTACTCAGTGCTAAAAATTCCCAGAAAACATGATCTGTTGGATATTGCGATAAATCATACATGCCCTGTGCCGCAGCCACCAGTGGTACATTGTCTACCACGGCAGATAGCAAACCGAGTGCGATACCTATCAGGTAATCATTTTTTAAAGCAGTACTTAATATACCTGCCATTTCTTTCAATAATCCGGCGGCCTGCAGGGCAGCCACAGCCAGCAGTATGCCCAAAAAAAATAAAATGCTGGGTGTATCTATGCGCTGCAATGCTTTGGCTACAGTAAAACGTTCTGCATAGGTGCTGTCTTTATTTTTATGAAGAAAAGTGGTAAGCACCCACATCAGTCCCAGCGCCAGCAGCATGCCCATAAATGGAGGAAGATGCGTAAGTGTTTTAAACACCGGTACGAAAATTAAAAAGCCCAGTCCTGCAAAGAGCATGATCCTGCCTTCTTTTTTTTCAACAGCCGAACAGGCGGAAGCTTCAAGAGGTTTAATTTTTTTTCCTTTAAAACGGTAGGCAACAAGCAGCGCAGGTACCAGGCATACTGCAATGCTGGGAAGTATCAATTGTTCAATAATATTCAGGGCAGTTATTTGTCCGCCAATCCACAGCATGGTGGTAGTTACATCACCCAATGGCGACCAGGCTCCGCCTGCATTGGCAGCAATCACTATCATGCCGGCAAACCACAGCCGGTCTTCTTTTTCACTTAATATTTTTGAACAAAGCGAACACATTACTATGGCGGTAGTGAGGTTATCTAACAGTGCCGAAAGAAAAAAAGTAATAGCAGTAATTATCAGCAACAGCCGTTGCTTGCTTGTCGTTGAAATTTTTTGGGTGATGATATCGAAGCCGTCATGCGAATCTACCAGCTCCACTATCGTCATGGCGCCGAGCAGAAAAAAAAGTATAGAAGCAATATCTCCCAGGTGATGCATCAGTTTATCTGATACAGTGCCGCTGTTATCACTTTGCACCATGCACACTACCCAGCAAAGCACGCCGGTTATCAATGCAGATGCCGCCTTATTAATTTTTAAGGAATGCTCAAATGTAATGGCAGTATAGCCTGCAACAAAAATAAACAGAAGCAAAACTGCGGTCATAGTAACACGTTCGTTAATGTTATCAAATGTACAATCACAGATTAAGTAATAGCGCAGTAAGTATGAAAGTTTATTTTTTAAATTGTACATTCTTCGGGAAATCAATAGCCAATCTGTTTGTTGTATACCCAATTCATAAATGTGCAGAGTAGTATAAAAATTGATTATTTTCCCAAGCGTAAAATTTTGGAAACAATTAATTGTAGTGTAGCAGACTCCATCAAACAAATAATAGGTAAAGCCTCAAAGAATCCATTTCGGTTACCCGGCATTTTATTCTTTAATAATTAAAACTGAGGCTTCAGTTGTACATAACTCCATGCACAAAACGGCAGCAGGCACACAATGATAAACGCAGCCCATCCTCCAAAAATTGACCAGCATACAAACGCCGCTGCACAAAGAAAAAATGGATAAGCAATCATAAGGCCGCATACCTTTAGCGAATCAGCATGTGCCGGATGAAAGTGTTGCTTTGCAATAAAAATTTTTACCACAGCATACAAGGGATAATGCAGCAGAAAGCCCGCCAGTGCAGGAATAACAAGCAACATCTTTTTTGCAGTACTTACCGGTATTGTAAACTTCTGGCGGATTTTTTCTGTGTCTGCAGCATCAATTTCCACCACCAGTTTTTTTAGCTGATGGGTAAGCTGTTCATTTACTACAGCAATTTTTTTTCCATAAGATGACTGTAAAATATCCTGCTGAGAAAATAGAGTGCCTAAATTAAGCTGAATGTTTTTTCCAAAAGAATTGAAAGACTGGTAGTTGATACCAAGCGGCAATACCTGCAGCGGTATACCTGCTTCCCATGCCTGCAGTGCCAGGCGGGCAGTACCTTTTTTTAAAGGACGGAGCTGCCATTCATTTACACAAAGCCCTTCACTAAACACGAGTACTATACCATTCTGTTTAAAAATTTCTTTGCAGGCCTCAAAAGTTATATAGTTGTCCTGCAGGTTTTCTGCACCTTCACTCATGCGGTATACGGGCAGCATGTGCAGCGCTTTCAGCATCCGCTTAATAAATGTTACTTTAAAAGCATCGCCCCTTGTTAATGAATACACGGGCTGCTTAAACAAGGTGGCTATAATAACCGCATCCAGAAAAGAGTTGGGATGATTGGCAGCAATCAGCAGGGGGCCTTTTGCATGCAGCATGATGCTGTTGCTAATAACAATATTTCTGCAGTAAATGCGTAAAGCAAGTTTGGCCAGTATTTTTAAAAATGAAAAAAGCAATCGCAGTTTTTAGCAGTGAAGGGTAAAGGTAGGGTCAAAATTAATTGAGCTGTGGGTCAATGGGAAAGTTCACCATCATTTCATAATCGCCTCCCAAATGTTTAAGGCTGTCTTTCCATATTTCTTCAGGCTCTTTATGAAAAACTAATTTTCGGGTAGCCTCCACCGTTAACCAGGTTTTTTCTTGCAGTTCAGCATCGAGTTGGCCTTCGCCCCATCCACTGTAGCCAATAAAAAAACGGATTTTATTAAGATCCACTTCGTTGCTTTTTACCAGTGATGTAAGTATTTCAAAATCGCCGCCCCAGTAAATCCCTTCCATTACTTCCACTCCGCCCGGTACAAGCTGAGGGTACTGATGTAAAAAATGGATGGTATCCGGCTGAACCGGTCCGCCATAATATACAGGTACAGCACAGCCTTCATAGTCAACCATAAGTTCATCCATTGTTTGATCAAACTGTTTGTTCAGTACAAAACCCATGCTTCCTTCCTGCTGGTGTTCGCATATTAATACGACCGTACGCATAAAGTTTGGATCCTTTAGAAAAGGATCTGCAATCAGTAATATGCCTGGTGCCGGTGTAATCATAATTATAAAATAAGTGAATATTTTATTACCATCCTCATAATGCAGAAAAAATACTCAGGCACTGTCATCTAAACCTTCGCTAAATTAAAAGTTTCAGCAGTTTCCCTTAATTTACGTTTTTATACTGGTTTACTTTTGCGGCATGAAGAAAATTTTCCCAATCATTACCATACTGATATTGCTTTCCTTGCTGGGGATTATTTTTTTCCAGATTCTCTGGATAAGAGGGGCACTGGAATCGCAGGAGCAGAAGTTTAATGATCATATTAATATCGCCACATCACATGCGGCGGAAGATTTGATGCAGGAAAAAGGCAACCTGATGCCTATGAAAAAAATGAACGAAGCCATGTTTCCCAGCGACAGGCTGCAGCTCGAATTTTTTAAACCCACCATCACCCAAAAATATTCACGGGACGATATCAAAGAAATCATCCGCAAGGCTTTTGACAAACAGGATTTGCACAACATACCTTTTGAATTTGCAATAAGCCCTACGTCTATCATTGGGGAAGAAATTCAGTCGGAAAATTTTTTTAAACTATTTTCAGATTCGCTGCACAATAAAGCGCATGTGATTCCCCTTGAATCACCTGGCGGCAGTTTATCCGAAGGCATATCGCCGCAGGAACTGCTCATCATCATTGTGCCCCACGCCAAAAATTTTATCTGGAGGTCAATGACATGGCTGATTGTAGGTGCCGTATTTTTTACAGTGATAATTGTGGCTGCTTTTTTTCTTACTGTGCGGGCATTGCTTAAGCAAAAAAAACTTAGTGAAATAAAATCTGATTTCATAAATAATATGACGCATGAATTTAAAACACCACTTGCCACCATCTCTCTTGCAGTGGATGCTTTAAAAAATGAAAAAGTACTGCGTGATAAAACCAAGATGGATTATTTTACCGGCATTATTAAAGAGGAAAATAAACGCATGAACAAGCAGGTAGAAACAATACTGCAGGCCGCTCTGCTGGACAAACAGCAAGTGCAGCTCAATCTTAAAAACACTCATGCACACGAACTTATCACCAGTGCGCTGAACAACATACGCCTGCAGGTAGAAGAAAAAAAAGGCAAGCTGGAAATTTCCCTGCAGGCATCAAGGGATATGGTAATGGCAGACGAAGTGCATTTTACCAACCTGGTAAGTAATCTGCTGGACAATGCGGTAAAATATTCTAAAGACAACCTGTTAATAAAACTGACTACACAAAATACCGGCAACCAGTTTCGCATTAAAATAGAAGACAACGGCATTGGAATGAATAAGGAAACCCTCACCCGTATTTTCGAAAAATTTTACCGGGCACATACTGGTAATATTCACAATGTAAAAGGATTTGGCCTGGGTCTCAGTTATGTAAAAACAATTGTGGAAGCACACAACGGCAATATAAAAGCAGAAAGTGTGCTGGGCAGGGGCAGTTGTTTTACCATCAGTTTTCCGTTAACAGCATAGCATTTGTTAGAGCCAACATTTAGGGCATTCATCCATTAAAATTTCTTTTCAAACAATCTGCTTTTTATCCAGATAAAGCGTGTACAGGTTGGCGTGAGGTATACTCTCTTTTGGTTTTTGTTTACCCTTTTTTTTATCCACGGCTCTAATATTACCAGATAATCCACCGCTTATCCACACCAATGCACAGTTTATTCACATCAGTTTGTTCACTAAAAGCGCTGTGAGCTTGTGCTGGTATGGGAATAAGACTGGGGAAAAAAAGATATTTTCTAAATGTGGTCAGAAAATGGGAAAAAGTGTTATTTTGTGTCAATAAATAAAATCACCATTCTAAATTCCTGTAAATGAACGGCTTTCTTGGCGAATATGAAATAACGATTGACGCCAGAAGCAGGTTTCTTTTACCCGCCGGATTAAGAAAACAGCTTGCAGGCGAAAATGCCAACGAGTTTGTAGTTAACCGGGGTATTGAAAAATGTTTGACATTATGGCCCAAGCAATCCTGGGATCCTATTTTCCAAAACGTAAACATGCTAAATGATTTTGAGCCTAAAGTTAGGCAATTCCGTCACCTCTTTTTAAACGGCGCCACACCAGTGGAGCTGGATACAGCGGGCAGGCTGCTGTTGCCAAAATCACTGATGGAATATGCCGGGCTCGAAAAAGATGCATTGCTGGTACCTGCAGGAAATAAAGTAGAAATATGGGATATAAACAGGCACAAAGAGTTCATTGAATCTATATTATCAGCGCCGGGCAATTACAGTGAACTGGCAAAGGAAGTGATGGTGCCAAAGATTGATCTGCCCAAAAACTGAAATTAAAAATGACGAAGCAGGGGCAGCCACCTTTACCGCTCACAAACGAACCTGGCCACTACCACACACCGGTGTTGCTGCAGGAGAGTATGCAGGCACTGGCATTTAAACCCGCCGGCATATATGTGGATTGCACATTTGGCGGCGGTGGACATAGCCGTGCCATGCTGCAGCGCCTGGATGCAAATAGTAAATTGATTGCTTTTGACCAGGATGAAGACGCAAAGAAAAATGTGCCTGAAGATGACAGGGTAATTTTTGTACCTCAAAATTTCAGACACCTGCAGCGGTTTTTGCGCCTTCATAAAATAACAGCAGTGGATGGTATACTGGTAGATTTGGGCGTATCCAGTCACCAGTTTGATGAAGCCGGCAGGGGATTTTCCACCAGGTTTGAAGCTGATCTGGATATGCGGATGGACAGACGCCAAACCCTTACTGCTGCAGCATTGCTTAAAGATTTTACAGAGCAGCAATTGCATAAAATGTTTGAGCAATATGGAGAGGTAACCAATGCAAAAACACTGGCAAGAACAATAGTGGAACAGCGGGCTATAAGACCTTTTAAAACCATCAATGGCTTTAAGCAGTCGGTTCAGCATGTGGTGAAGGGCAACCCACAAAAATATTTTGCCCAGGTGTTTCAGGCACTCAGAATAGAAGTAAATGATGAACTGGGTGCGTTAAAAGAATTACTGCAGCAGACGGCATTGGTATTAAAACCCGGCGGACGAATAGCAGTGATAACTTTTCACTCGCTGGAAGACAGGATAGTAAAGAACTTTTTTAAATCAGGTTCATTTGCTGAAACGGAAACAGACGAAGTATATGGAAACAAACCGGCAACTGTATTTACAATTATTACTAAAAAACCTATAACACCTGCAACTGCTGAAATCAATACCAATTCACGGGCAAGAAGTGCAAAACTCAGGATTGCTGAAAAGAAATTTTCAGCCTGACAATAATGCTGTGATTGGTTTATTGCCCGGCCAGTGTTAAAGCAGTGCAAAATGAATGCGGCAATAAAATATCATTTATAAAAACAGGTTTTAATAGAGAAGTATATACATCAATGGAAGCAATAAAAACAGCACAGGATGAAGCACCCGCCGAACACAAATTTGGTTGGAGGCGGATGTTCGGCCACAAATGGGTGGTAAAGAACATTCCATTTTTTTTGTTCGTTTCTCTGCTTGCTGTCATTTATATATACAACGGGCATTTGTCAGATAAACTTACAAGAAAAATAAGCGCTTCCGAAAAACATATCAAGGAACTGGAGTACGAATACAAGACCATCCGCAGCGAAGTTATTTTCAGAAGCAAGGCAAGTGAATTATTGAAAGCGGTGGAGCCATTGGGGCTTAAGCAACTGACGAGGCCGCCGGTTGTACTCAGCGCCAGCAGCAATGAAGAGAGTGAATAAGTACCGGTTAAATTCAGTGCCTCACAGCATTGTATAGATTTTTAAAACTCAACAAAGCAATCAGCATTCCTTTTTTATAAGGATGATATGGATATAAAAAAAGACATATTATGGAGGGTATATCTCTGCTTTATAGGGATAGCAATACTCGGTATGATAGTACTGGGCCGGGCTTTTTATATTCAGCGGGTGGAAGGAAGTTACTGGAAAAGTATGGGCGACAGCCTGCATCAAAAATTTGTTCCGCTGGAAGCCGAGCGGGGTACCATCTACAGCGAAGATGGAAATATGCTGAGTACATCGGTACCTATTTTTGATGTGTATGTCGATTTTGGTGCAGATGGATTGAGAGAGAAAGAAGGGAAAAGATTTAAAGAAAATATTGATTCATTAAGCAGGGCGCTGGCAGATTTATTCAATGATAAAACTGCCGCTGAATATAAAAAGCAACTGCAGCTTGGGTATAAAAACAGCGATCGTTATTATGCCTTAAAAAAGAAAATTTCATTTACAGAATACCAGCAGCTTCGCAATTTTCCACTGGTAAACCTAGGCAGAAATAGAAGTGGTTTCATTATAACGCCGAGGGACAAACGCATCAATCCATATGTATTGCTGGCAAACAGAACCATTGGTTTATCCAGGGACAATGCAAAGAAAAATGTAGGTATAGAGCAAAGCTACGACAGCCTGCTGAGAGGCACCAGGGGTCAGCGCTTGATGCGCTACATAGCAGGCGCCTATATGCCCGTGGAAGGCGTGGAGGTAGATCCGGAAAATGGTAAAGACATCATCACCACACTGGATACATACATGCAGGATGTAGCAGAAAATGCATTGATGAAAATGATGGTGGGTAATAATTCTGTACATGGTACTGCTATTGTAATGGAAACTGCCAGCGGCAAAATAAAAGCCATTGCTAACCTCGGTAAGCAAAAAGACGGCAGCTATGCCGAAGACTTAAATTATGGTATTGGCAAGGCTACGGAGCCAGGCTCTATTTTTAAGCTGGCCACATTAATGGCATTGATGGAAGATAAATACGTAACCAAAAATTCAGTGGTGGATTGCGAGGGCGGAGCAAAAATATTTTATGGATTGCGGATAAAAGATTCTCACCTCGGTGCCGGAGAAATTACTGTAAAGGATGCATTTGCAAGAAGCAGTAATGTGGCATTTGCAAAACTGGCGGATGAATATTATCATACGCAGCCATCAAAATTTTTGAGCCACCTGCACAGGCTGCACCTGGATACAATGACTGGTATTGACATTACCGCTTCTTCCGGAAGGCCCACTATAAAAAAACCCTCCAACCGTAGCTGGGCAAAAACAACCATTCCTTATATGGCACATGGATATGAAGAACTGGTGACGCCGCTGCACCTGCTGATGGTATACAATGCCGTGGCCAACAATGGTAAAATGATGAAGCCCTACCTCGTAAATGCTGTAAGGCAATATGGGATGGATATTAAAACAATACAGCCAACAGTGGTGGAGAATAAAATATGCAGCGATGAAACATTGGCACAATTAAAAGAATGCCTTGCTGCGGTGGTGGACAGTGTACATGGCACAGGCCATAAAATTTTATTTGACAGTGCTTATGCCATCGCCGGTAAAACGGGTACAGCAGTTACGGCATTAGATAATAAGGGGTATAACAAAGGCAATAAAATTTACCAGGCTTCTTTCATGGGTTATTTTCCGGCAGCCAGCCCAAGGTATACCATGGCAGTGGTAATACAAAACAGCAGCGAATCAAAATTGATTTATGGTGCAGATGTTTCTGGTACAGTGTTTAAAGAAATAAGTGATAAAATATACAGCCGCTACCTGAGTGCAAAAAAAATGGAAATGCCTCTTATTGCTGATACGCTGCAGTATAATTATTTCGGATTAAAAAATGATTTGAACGCCATCTTTTCAGTTTTAAAAATGCCCTTTATGGATGAGGGTGGCGGCGGATACTGGAGGCAGATGACGATACAAAACAAAACTGCCGTGCTGCAGCAAACAGTGGCACCGCAGCAAACCACAGCGCCAAACGTTACAGGCATGGGGCTTAAGGATGCAGTATACCTGGCAGAGAACATGGGAATGAAAGTAACGGTAACGGGCAGGGGCAAAGTACTGAGCCAGTCAATTTTACCGGGAACTGTATTTAAAAAAGGACAAACAATCACACTGTTTTTAAATTGATTTTAAAAGACATACTATATAAAGTAAGCATCCGATCTGTAACAGGTAATACTGGTACAGATATAAAAGATTTGCAGCTCGATTCCCGTAAGGTAAGCAGCGGCTCTTGTTTTATTGCGGTAAAAGGAAGTACCGCAGATGGTCACCAGTTTATCAATGCTGCCATTGAAAAAGGCGCAGCAGCCATTGTTTGTGAATCGCTGCCGGAAACGCTGCATCAACAAGTTACTTTTATCCAGACAGAAAACAGTGCAGTGGCAGCGGCATACATGGCACACAATTTTTTTGGTGAGCCTTCTTTAAAGCTAAGCCTGGTGGGGGTTACAGGCACCAATGGTAAAACCACCATTGCCACCCTGCTCTGGAAATTGTTTTCTGCATTGGGCTACACCTGTGGATTAATCAGCACTGTTCAAAACCAAATTGGTGATAAAATTATATCAGCAACACATACCACACCCGACGCCATCAGTGTAAATAAATTGCTGGCCGAAATGGCAGATGCAGGCTGCCGGTATGTATTTATGGAATGCAGCAGCCACGCTATACATCAGCACCGCATTGCAGCACTGCAGTTTCAGGGGGCGCTCTTCAGCAACATCACTCATGATCACCTGGATTATCACAAAACATTTGAGGAATACATCCGTGTAAAAAAATCATGGTTTGATGGACTGCCTGCTTCGGCATTTGCTATAAGTAACCTGGATGATAAAAGAGGTGCCGTAATGCTGCAGAATACTGCGGCAAAAAAAATGTATTACAGCCTTAAAACAATGGCTGACTTTAAAGGAAAAATTTTAGACAACAGCCTCACAGGTTTGCACATGATGGTAAATGAATACGAAGTGTATTTCCGGCTGATTGGCGAGTTCAATGCATACAATTTACTGGCTGTGTATGGTGCTGCAGTTTGCCTTGGGCAAGAGAAGCAGACAGTACTGCAGGCACTCAGCAACCTGGATGGTGCCGAAGGAAGATTTGAATATGCAGTGAGCAGCAAAGAAAAAGTGATGGGTATTATAGATTATGCACACACCCCCGATGCATTAATAAATGTACTGGCCGCCATTAAAAAATTAAGGCAGGGACATGAACACATCATTACAGTAGTAGGCTGCGGTGGCGACAGGGATAAAACAAAAAGACCCATTATGGCCGAAGTGGCCTGCGAACACAGCGACAGGGTAATATTTACATCCGACAATCCACGCAGTGAAGATGCATTGCAGATTATAAAAGATATGGAGGAAGGGGTAAACGTGGTGGCCAGAAGAAAATACATTTCTATTGCCGACAGAAGGGAAGCAATTAAAACTGCGGTAAGCCTTGCTGTAAAAGAAGACATTGTACTGGTGGCAGGAAAGGGCCACGAAAAATACCAGGATATACAAGGTGTAAAGTATGATTTTGATGATAAAAAAGTGCTGAACGAAATGTTTGAGTTGCTGGATAAATAGCAGATAAAGGAACAAGTGCAGCAGTCAAATGCAAGTGGTAAAAAAATAAATTGAAAAAATAGAAAGGGAGATAAGTTTTTTTAAAAAAATAAAATAAAGCTGGCTGGTATTTCCGCCAATCAGCATAAAAAAAATGCTGTATCATTTATTCGACTGGCTTACACAACACTGGACACTGTCAAAGTTTCCGGGCAGCGGGCTGTTTCAGTTTATCACTTTTCGTGTACTGCTGGCCGTTATATTCAGTTTGATAATAACTACAGTGTATGGAAAAAGGCTTATCAGTTTTTTGCAGACAAAACAACTGGGCGAAAGTGTGCGTGACCTTGGTCTGGAAGGGGAAAAACAAAAGAAAGGAACGCCTACAATGGGCGGGCTCATCATTATCTGCGCCATACTGGTGCCTACGCTGCTGCTGGCCAATCTCGATAAAGTATACATACGGCTGATGCTGCTGTGTACAGTATGGCTGGGTGCCATTGGTTTTATTGATGATTATTTAAAAATAAAAGCAAAGCGCATTGCACAGGCAAAAGGAGCGGCTTACAAGAAAAGTGACAGTGACGGGCTGGCCGGCAGGTTTAAAATTTTTGGCCAGGTAATGCTCGGCATCATCGTGGGTGTTACACTTTATTTTAGCCCGAGTGTAACAGTTAAACGGGAAATTATCAGTAATGTGGTAATGCAGCCCGGCGAAAGAAAACTGCGGGAAGACACCGTAATGATTGATGGAAAGGCACACCGGTTTGTAAATGTAAAAACGCCTATTACCACCATACCATTTGTAAGAACACACGAATTTAATTATGCAAAACTGCTGCCTGCATCCTGGGAAGCATACACCTATGTTATTTATATCATCATAGTAATATTTATAGTAACGGCTGTAAGTAATGGTGCCAATATTACCGACGGGCTTGATGGACTGGCAACAGGCGTAAGCGCCATCATTGGTATATGTCTTGGCATATTCGCTTACGTTAGCGGCAATATAAAATTTGCCGAGTACCTGAACATCATGTACATACCCAACCTTGGCGAACTGTCCATTTTTATCGCAGCTTTCGTAGGCGCCTGCATTGGATTTTTGTGGTACAATGCTTACCCGGCGCAGGTTTTTATGGGAGATACCGGCAGCCTGGCATTGGGCGGCATTATAGCAGCGCTGGCCATTATCGTACGCAAAGAATTGCTGATACCTTTTTTCTGCTTTGTGTTTTTGGTAGAAAATTTAAGTGTGGTGATACAGGTAAGCTATTTTAAATACACAAAGAAAAAATTTGGGGAGGGGCGGCGCATATTTTTAATGAGTCCGCTGCATCATCATTATCAAAAGCTCGGTTATCATGAAAGTAAAATTGCAGTACGGTTCTGGATCGTAACCATACTCTGTGTAATACTGGCCATAGTTACACTTAAGCTGAGGTAGAAGATTAGGGCCGCAAAATTTTTTTGTACACAATGGTAATTGCTTTGAAAAATAATGATAGTTAATAGTTCCCCTTTGGGAACATGGTAAATGCACCTGTTAAATTCTATGCTGTTGCAGAACCAATTTTTTAAGTATAAAACAGTTATGAAAAAAATGCTTTTGCCAAATCCAATACGTTTGAAAAATCAACCCCTTTGCCTTTGCAAAGAGTTTAAGTGTGGAAACTAACCTGTTAAATTCTATGCTGATGAAAAACCAATTTTTATTATCTGAAAAATAATAAATCAGCAGCAGGAAAAATTATTTGAATCCAATCCTTTTGAAAAAATCCCTTTGCCAGCAGCAAAGAAAGTTCGGCGTGGAAACTAACCTGTTAAATTCTATGCTGATGAAAAACCAATTTTTTA
>JAYWIB010000176.1:0-4084 GCA_043789265.1 Chitinophagaceae bacterium | reverse complement strand
AGTACAAGAGTTAAAAAACAGTTTTCCCCCGTGGTCGGTGTCCTCACCGACCACTACAGCAGGTGGAAAAAATTATCACCATCACGAATGCCTTTTTTCGATAATTTTCCATCGCAAAATAATCGGGGATGAAGGAAAGCGAATTTTTATACAAAGGATCTACCTTACCCAATCACCCATTTAAACAATTTTAATTTCCCTTTAAACGGCGGGTACTTCAATGAAGGATCAAACCAGGCAGGTGTTTTCATCACTGCTTTTTTGTGGCTGAATGTGTCGAAAGAATATTTGCCATGATAATTACCGATACCGCTAAAACCCCTTCCACCAAAAGGTAAATGATGATTGGTAAGGTGCCAGCTTGAATTGTTTACACAGGCACCACCGGCAGGCACTGCCTGCAGCCATTGTTTTTCTTTGCTGCCGGATGCAGTATAAATATAAAATGAAAGCGGGTTGGGGTGGCGGCTGATGATGGCCATTGCTTCGTCCATGTGGCTGAAAGCAATTACCGGAAGTATGGGGCCGAAAATTTCATCGTTCATCACAGCAGCATCCGGCGGCACATTGGTGAGTACTGTTGGTTCAATAAATAATTTTTCTTTATCTGTACGGCCACCCGTTGCAATGCTGCCGTCAGATAAATAAGCACTCAGGCGGTTGAATTGTTTTTCATTGATTATCCTGCAGTAGTTATAACTTTCTTCGGCTCTGTCGCCAAAAAAATTGTGCAGACAAACTTTAAGCGCATCCAGCAATGTTTCTTTTACGGATGCATGCACCAGCACATAATCCGGCGCCACACACATTTGCCCTGCGTTAGAAAATTTTGCGATGGCAATGCGCCGTGCAGCCACTTGTATGTCGGCATCACTTTCTACAATGCAGGGACTTTTACCACCGAGTTCCAGCGTTACAGGCACCAGTCTTTCCGCAGCCATTTTATAAATTATTTTTCCAACAATAGTGCTGCCGGTAAAAAAAACGTGGGCAAAAGTAAAGCTGTTCATCATGGCAGGAACCACCGTGGCGCCATCGCCTTCGGCATACAGTATATATTCTTTGGGGAACACTGGCTCAATAATTTTTTTTATTACGGCAGCCGTGGCCGCTGCAGATTCACTTGGCTTCAATACCACTGCATTGCCTGCAGCCACTGCACCTATCAGTGGGTTCAGCAACAGGTAAACAGGATAATTCCATGTACCTATAATGAGTACCACACCGAGCGGTTCTTTCATAATATAACTGGAGGATGGCTGGTTAACAAGTGTGGTGCGTACCCGTTCCGGCTCCATCCAGTTTTTTAAATGTTTTAATGCGGTATTCAGCTCAGCCATCACCAGCCCGGTTTCTGTTGCCCAGCATTCTTCTTTGCATTTTTTTAAATCCTTGTACAAAGCCTCATATAATGCTTCTTCATGTGCCAGAATGGATTGCTTCAGTTTTTTTAACTGCGCTTTCCGGAAAGCATAAGATTGTGTGGCACCGCTGTTAAAATAATTTTGCATCGCCTGCAGTTGAGCAATATCAGCCATAAGTATTTTTATTATTTGTAAAAAAATAGCAGCCTAATAAAGTTAGCTGATAAATAACAGGCATTCAAAATTTGTATCTTCGAACTGTATGATAAGAAAAATAACTGCCGCTGATGCGGATTTTATTTACAGCCTCTATATGCACCCGGAGGTGAATCCGTGGCTGCTGTATGAAATGATGGATGAAAAATCTTTCAGATCCATCTTTGATGATTTGCTGGCAAGAAACATCATCTATATTTTTTCTGCCGCAGGCAATGATGTGGGCATGTTCAAACTGATAAGAGAAGAACACCGCAATGCTCACCAGGCTTACCTCGGCGGAGTGGCTGTGCATCCAGCATTTGCAGGCAAAGGATATGGCAGGCAAATGATGGAAGAAGCGATTGCACTTGGTAAAACATGGAGATTAAAAAGAATAGAACTAAGCACTGCCAGCATTAATGGCGCTGCTATTGCATTGTACAAAAAAATGGGTTTTGAACAGGAAGGCGTGCTTCGAAAATTTACATACCTGAAAGCTGAAAACAAATTTTTAGATGAAATAATGATGAGCTATTTGTATGAATAAGCATTGGTTTTTTTTACAGCTTTGTATACAACTTACCATTTTAATTGTTTCATATAGTCTGCATCTGTTTGTGTACAGGCGAATGGATTTTGGCGGTCGTTGCAATTGTCCTGGTCTACAATATAATATTTAATTGAAGCACTTTTTGTTTGGGCAAGAATGGATGCAAAATCAATGGCACCTGTTCCCAATTCGCAGATGGCAGTGCCTTCTCTTTCTGTAGCGCCTTGGCTGCGGTCTTTAAAATGACACAGTTTATAGCGGTCAGGATATTTATTAATGTGTGCTACAGGATCTTTGCGGCCGGTTATTACCCAATAAAAATCTACCTGAAAATCCACCAGGTTTTTGTCTGTTCTGTCAAGCAATATTTCCTGCGGCAGTAATCCATCTATTTCTTTAAAAGTAAAATCATGGTTGTGAAAACCAAAGCATATTCCATGCTGTTTACAAAAAGCTCCCTTAGCATTAAAATCATCCGCCATTTTTTTGTAATCATCCAGTGTTTTTCCCGGCCCTTCCCATCCGTACAATAAATATTTTACATTTATGGAGGCAGCTTCTTCCACTTTCTTTTCAAAATCAATATGCAAAATATTGGTATGCAGTGAGTGCATTTTTAAATTGACATCATCCAGCAGGGCTTTAAAATTTTTATTGCCCATACCAAAGTACAAACCGCCCTGGGGGCTGTCGAAACTTTCTACATAATTATATCCCTGTGTTGCCAATGTTTTTATTACATGCTTTGCATCTTTGCCCATCATATCCCTAAGGCCGTATAATTGTATGCCAAATACACGGGCGCTCCGTTGTGCCTGATTTTCAGCAAACAGGTTACTGGCAAAGGAAGGAAGGGAAATCCCTGCTGCAACTGCACCGGCCGTTTTTATAAATTGTCTTCTTTTAAAATTCATACAGCAGCGAATTTTAAAATTACAGTGATTCAGCCCAGGCCTTATCCCCTTTTTTATAAGGGAATGCGCCATCGTATTTACCCGGCACCTGTATGTGCCGCAGTGTTTCGGTAGCGCCGGTTTTGGAAGTGAAAAACCCCATCAGGGTCATTTGTTTTATCAATGTATAATAATGTACGGGCTCATCTTCGTATAAAAATTCGGTGCCCTTTTTCCTTTCCATTTCACGAATGGGCTTTTGTTTTTCTTCCAGCACTTTATTGTAATCTTTTGCTTCCTTTTCCAGGCTTACTAAAAAATCGTGGCGTTGTTTGGCATCACATTCTATAAAAGTTTTGTTGTGCATTTTTTTACAGGCATCATCCAGGCCGGCAAGTCCTTTAAAAAAAACATCCTGCTCTTTTTTGGTATAGCAGTCAGTAACCCAGCTCTGCATAAAGTTAGCTGCCTGTGCAGCTTTGGCGCCCGGCGTGGTGGTGGCAGGAATAATTGTTTCAGCCACTTCATCCAGCAAATAAATATTGGCTGCAGAAAAACCAACTTCAGATTTTGCACCCGTGGTACAGCCGCTCAGGAATACTTCGCCACCCACTACAGCTCCACCGGTAAGCAGCGCAATTTGTTTTAAAAGTTCACGACGGTTCATAATGTATTGTTGTTTTTGCTAAGAGATTAAATTAAAAAGAAATTAAAAAAACCAGTCATTTTCTTTTAGTTGTTAAACCCTGCTGTTGAATTAAATTTTGTTCTGTTTCTTTTTATTTTTTATGGCTTTGTATACTTTATTACAGGTTTCCCTTTTTTAATTCCTTTACTGCAAAGTCTGCAGCCCTGGCGGTAAATGCCATGTAAGTAAGCGATGGATTTACGCAACTGGCGCTGGTCATAAATGCACCGTCTGTTACAAATACATTGGGTGCATCCCATACCTGGTTGTTGCCGTTCAGCACACTTGTTTTTGGATCCCTGCCCATACGTGCCGTGCCCATTTCGTGTATGCCCATACCGGGTGCATAGCCCCAGTCGAAAGGTTTTACATTTTTTACGCCGGTGGCTTC
>JAYWIB010000175.1:0-4093 GCA_043789265.1 Chitinophagaceae bacterium | reverse complement strand
AATGAAGGCTAGGTGTGGAACCGGATTTTCTACAGTATTACTCTTAGCAGGAGTGCAAAGCCATCCTGCTTTTTTGGATTGTCTTTTACAGTTACAATATGCAGCCCGGCCTGTGTCCACACTTTAAAAATTTCGCCTTTTTTATGTGTGGTAATGGCCTTATCCAATTGAGGCAGCATAATGCCTTTTACAAACCAGCCTAAATCTCCTCCACGGACAGCGCTGTTGTAGTCGGCGCTGTAAGTGGCTGCCATCGTTTCAAAAGTACTGCTGCCGGATTGAATTTTACTGATGATGTTGCTGGCAAGAGAATCAGCAAAATCTTTTTTAAACACTGCCGTATCCAGCACTATATGGCTTACATGATAAAATGTATTGGGCAGTTTGGCAAGTACTTTTATCAAAATATTATTCCCTTTAAAAGGCCCGTACACTTTACCCACCTTTCCTTTATAAGCAATACTGTCTGCCAGCCCCAAAAATGAAGTGGAACTAAAAACAGCCACTGAATCAATTTTAAATTTCTTTTTCAACTTGAACTTTACATACCCGAATGGGTCAGCAGTGGTTTCCAGTTCTTTTTTTATTTGAGAAAGTGACTGTGCTTTTACTGAAAGAGCTGCTGCAGCAAATACGCATGCAAAAAGAAGTTGTTTCAAAATAAAAATTTTTTTTAAATATAGTGAATGCTGCAGCTGCAAAATGTTACCTGCATTTGCAAATGACAATTTATAATTTCAATTTTCGTATTATAGCTTTCACCTGCTTTTTCAATTGATCCAATTCAGCAAGCTGTTCCTGAATAAAACTGTTGTCTTCCAGCCGGCCAATTACCCGGTTCATTTCTTCAGCAGAGTCATACATCATTTTACGAAAAGGGTTAGTATAATCTTTTTCCCTGGATGCATAAATGCCTTTACACATCCATTCCCTGGTTTGTATTGCCTGATGCAATAATTGCTTTAACAATGCTGGCGTAAACTGCCGCGGGGTAATGTTTAAAATTTCAAGCAATGAGGTATATGCATGGCTCAGCTTATCTTTTGGATATTGTACACCTGTGTGTCTGTACACATCATGCAATGCAAACCATCCTTTTATTTTATCTTTTTTTATATCGCTGATTATTTTTTTCACGTCCTCTACCTGCATCAGTTGTCCGCCAACGTTCAACCATTTGCTGCGCTGAATTTTTGCAGATAAAGTTTTCTTCAGTTGCTCAAATGTTTCAAAACGGTTTGCCTGCATATGCTTTACTATTTCGATGGTGCCATAGTAGCGCAGCAGTTCTTTAAACACTGCAACAGATTCAGGCACTTTTATTACTTCTGTAATACGGCTGCTGTTTTCCCATCCCTTTGCTACTGCAACACCTGCCGCATTGGGTGTTAAATTATCGAGCAAACTTATTGCAGTAAAAATTTCATTCACTGTATCCGGCGCCAGGTAGTCATACTCCAGGTGCTGAATTTTAGTGGTGCGTTTGTCCCTGTCCTGGTACTTCCATGCGTTACGCTCCAGCGCATACATGTTGTACATAAACCAATACGCAGGCATTACCACCAGTTTATCATTGGCAGTATCATTGCTTATAAGGCTAAAGGGAATAGGGATATTTAACTCCGCAGGAAAGTCGCCCTTGGCCAGCATGTTAAAGGATGCAAACTTAGAATTGTGTTTGAGGCTTACACACAGGCCGGGCCAAAACCCACGCCCGGCAAGTATTTCACCATCCGGGCTGCGGCTGTTGTGGTTACTGCCGATGGTGGCACCTGCAGCAATATTGCTTTGCCCCATTACTGTGGCTGCACATAAAAATGAATTGTTATGGTGCTGTTCATGCGCCGGAAAAATAAGTGAGTTCAATACTTCGCAGCAGGAGATGGTGGCATTGTTACCAAGATAAGAATTGATAAGCCTTGCTCCGTATTTTAACTGGGAATGAGAAGCCATCACAAAACGCACCGCCTTTACCCCATAAAAAATTCTGCACCCGTAGCCTACAATACCGTTTACCATTTCACAACCCTCTCCTATTTGTGAGGTGCGGCTGGCATCGCTTTTTATGGTAAGATTTTTTAGTTTATTGGCACCCTTCAGGTACGCATCTGTACCAATCATTACATCTTTAATGATGCGGCAATTTTTGATAACAGTACGGTCGCCAATCATTCCATAAGCGCCCCTTTTTTTATTAAATTTATTTTCGGTAAACTCCAGAAATTTTTTCATCAGTATTTCGTCGGCCCTGTATTTACTCCACAAATAGGCATCACCTGCAAGCATCCCATCAAAGGGCAATACACGCCTGCCGCCGTTTTCATTGCACAGTTCCATCCATACCCGTACACGTTCATCTTCGCCTTCAAAAATAATTCCGTTGCCAAACTTTGCCCTATCGGTAGCAGCCAGTTCATTTACATTGGCAATCATTACTTCGTTGCCAATGATGTAGTAACTTAAATAATTTACATTGTCAATACTAACATTGTCGCCCAAATCGCAACTGATGATGGTGCTGTTATAAATGCCTACGGGCATACGCAGGTTGTGGAACTCCAGGTAAAATGCCTCCAGTTTTCCAATGCGTACCAGGCCATGAAACTTACAGTTTTTAACCAGACCTGCATTAAAAAAATTGGTTACTAATATTTTATTCCAGTCATCAGAAGTGTTCCTGTTTTGTACCAATACTTCTATTTCCAGTGAAGTAAGATTGCGGTATACACGGCCATTTTCATTTTGAGCAAAGCGCAGGTAATATTCATCCTTACCCGGCGGTATAAATGCAGGTTCTACAAAGTTGTATCCGAGTGCATCTACCGGGTGTTTTTTTATAATATTCATTTTTGCAACTTTAGTGGCAGCAGCCGTTTTAGCGAAAAAGCAATTTAGGGATTTATCTATTAGAAATAGTGGTTTGCCAAACAAGAGAGTATGCCGCCGTATTCATCATTATTACTTAAACGATTTTTTATGCGCTTTTAAATTTTACCCATGTGCTAATAAAGGGCCAACGCTTCTTTGAGGGCAGCCATTGTATAAAAAACTATTGCCTTAACTGTTTCTGCAGTTTTTCATTCATCCGCACATAATCTTCATTGCCGGCCTCACGGGCCAGTGCCAGCGAAGCTTTGGATGTTTGCTTTGCACCGGCAACATCGCCCGCTTCCTGCTGAATTTTTGCTTTGTACAATAGTATCCAAAATGCTTTTGGATTTTCCTGCACTGCTTTGGAAATATTATCCAGTGCTTTACTCAGATTGCGATCGTACTCATTGTAATATTGTGCTGCTTCCCAATAAGGTTTTTTATCTGTAAGCATGGCGGCATCAATCTGCTGCTTCAGTTTATCCTTTACATTAACATTGATGGGTATTGCAATACTTTTTTTTTCCCACAATAAATTGAGTGAACATCTTTCTGTCCTTATGTCCGAAAACTGAATGGTAAATGTTTCTACCGCTGATTTTTGTTTTGTAACCGGCACTTTAAAACGCACCACATCTTCTTTTTCCTTGTATCCTTCTGTACCCCAGTTGGCGACACCTCTGTTGACGATGACCTCCCAGCTTTCATCATGTGGGATGGTATACAGCACATAGGTTCCGCTGTCTAATTTTTTTCCGCCAATTTCTACCGCATCAGAAAAAATAATTTTTGTGGCTTCATTTGCTCCTGTTCTCCATAGTTTATCCATAGGTACTAAATCGCCAAATACTTTTCTGCCCCGGGCGCCGGGTCTTGAATAAATGATTTCTATGGTACCCATACCAACCTCCTGCTTAATGGTTTGCCCCGGTGAAGATGCAGGCATTTTAACCTGACAAAAAGCCGCAGACATAAATGAGCATGCTGCAAATACAAGAACAAAATATTTTTTCATGATAAAAAATTTTAAATAACTAAAATAAAAAAACAGGAAGCAATTTTTTTGCTCGTAAAATCCATTCGGTTTAAAACTGTATGCTGATTTTTCCCCTGGTTTTTTTTGCAGTATTTTTTTTCCATTTAGGTCCGCCTTTAATCAACCGTATGGCTTCTTCGTCGCAACTTTTAAAAAGTGACTGCTGCACTTTAATGTTAGCAACAC
>JAYWIB010000174.1:0-4097 GCA_043789265.1 Chitinophagaceae bacterium | reverse complement strand
TAGCTTTAGACCTGAGTTGCAGAAAAATAAAACGCATTTATAACCAGTGCCTGAACTTCAGAAGGCTAAGGGCTTAAATTTTTACCGGAGTATTGAATTAACAAGTCTATTAAAATAAAAAACCATGTACAAATCATTATCTATTCTCAGCGCCTTGGTGTCTATTACTTTAGTATTAGTGTCATTTATACCAAAAGATAAAATTAGTAATACCGCAAATGTAACTGGCGTTAAAAACGAAGGCATTTCCTTTATTGAAGCTGATTGGAATAAAGCATTGGCAGAAGCAAAGAAACAGCACAAGCTGATTGTTTTAGATGCCTATACAAGCTGGTGCGGTCCTTGCAAACAATTAAAGAAAAATACCTTTTCTGATAAAGCAGCAGGGGAATTTTTTAATACAAATTATGTAAATGTTGCCATAGATATGGAGAAAGGCTTTGGCCCGGTGTTGCTGGAGAAATATGGTATAAATGCGTTTCCTACTTTACTTATTATTGATGAAAATGGGAAAAAGGTTTCATTTACCCGTGGGTTTATACCTGCTGAAATATTGATTGAATTTGGTAAAGACGGTCTTGCAAAAAAATAATCACCATACAATTTTCTGAGATTAACTTTCACGAGTTGTAAAAAAATCAATTTCCTCAATTCCACTGGTCATCAGTTGTCTGCCATTATGGAAATGCCGGATGCTGATATACCAAAAGCTTATGCACTGTTTGCACATTGCTTTACCTGCAATAAGAATTTTACTGCAGTAACAAAAGATGGGCAGGGCGTTAAATAGTAAGGCCATAGTAGTATTAAGATTTGATTTTACAGGGCTTGGTGAAAGCGAAGGCGATTTTCAAAATACCAATTTCTCTTCTAACATTGAGGGAAATCAGTGCAGAGCAAATAAAGGTAGTAAGTTCGATGTATCCCCAATAAGTGACTTTTGACGGATTCTTACTTCGAACACCTAGAATGAACTAAGCCATTCAGCTAATATAAAGTATGGGTAAGGGTTTTATCGAAAATAAAAACAGAACAAGTGGAAATTATTCCAGCTTGTCCTGTGAAGTCGGGATGGCAGGATTCGAACCTGCGACCTCCTGGTCCCAAACCAGGCGCGATACCGGGCTACGCTACATCCCGAACTAAAAAATATTACAGCTATAAAAAAATACTGTACTAAAATAATAAAGAACTTTTTGCGGAGAGGGTGGGATTCGAACCCACGGTACAGTGTTACCCGTACGACGATTTAGCAAACCGTTCCTTTCGGCCTCTCAGGCACCTCTCCAGCCTGTCCTTATTTTTATAAGGGGTGGCAAAAATACAATTCGCCAACTGAATACCCAAATCAAAATAAGAAATAGGAATAATAATTTTCAATGATGAAATCATACAAAATAAAAATCCAGAAACATTGCTGAATCTGGACTATAATTATTTTTTTATACGGTGTTACATGGCTGCTAATTGCACTTTTTGCTGCAGTTCCAGCACATTTTCTTTAAAGAGTGTATCTGTATCCATTAAATCTTTTACGGTTTGGCAACTGTGTATTACCGTTGTATGATCTCTTCCTCCAAAATGTTCGCCAATTGTCTTGAGTGAATTTTTTGTAAAGGCCTTTGACAAAAACATCGTTATCTGCCGTGCCTGTACAATTTCTCTTTTACGTGTTTTCTGCAGCAACTTATCATAAGGCACATCAAAGTAATCGCATACCATTTTTTGTATGGCATCAATGGTAATTTCTTTACTGGACGATTTGATAAAATTTCGCAACACTTTTTTAGCTAATTCAAGATCTATTTCTCTCTTGTTAAGCGAAGATTGTGCCAATAATGATATCAGCGCTCCTTCTAATTCCCTTACGTTGCTGTTGATATTATAAGCAATATATTTTACCACTTCTCTGGGCATATTAAGCCCGTCGCTCTTCATCTTTTTTTCAAGTATTTCAATTTTGGTATCATAATCCGGCGCCTGCAAATCGGCGCTTAGGCCCCAGCGAAAACGGCTCAACAATCTCTCCTGCACACCTTCCAAATCTTTGGGTGGTTTGTCGCTGGTAAGTATCAGTTGTTTGCCGCTCTGGTGCAGGTGATTAAAAATGGAAAAGAATGCATCCTGCGATTTTTCAGCCCTGTTAAAAAACTGCACATCGTCAATAATAAGTACATCTATTAACTGGTAAAAATGTATAAAGTCATTGATGGCTCCGTTGCGGCCATGATCTATAAACTGGTTGATAAATTTTTCTGAACTTACATACAGCACCACTTTATTGTGATGCATTCTTTTTACCTCATTTCCAATAGCTTGTGCCAAATGGGTTTTTCCAAGGCCCACGCCGCCGTATATTACCAATGGATTAAAGGAAGTGGTACCAGGCTTTTCTGCCACAGTTTTTCCTGCCCTTCTTGCTACCCTGTTACAATCACCTTCAATAAAGCTGTCGAAAGTATATGCATTGTTTAGCTGCGGATCAATCTGCATCTTTTTTAATCCGGGAATTACAAACGGATTCTTAACTGGATTATTTATTACAAGAGGAAAATCCATTTCGTTATTGGAATATGATTTAAAACCATTGTTACCCGGTAAATCGGTGGTAAGCGGTTTATTTTTACTGTTGCCGCTGTCCACCATTATCCTGTATTCGAGCCGGGCTTCTTTACCCAATTCTCTTTTTAGTGTTTTTGCCAGCAGGTTTATATAGTGTTCTTCAATGTATTCAAAAAAAAACTGACTGGGTACCTGTATGGTAAGCACTTTATCTTTTAATGCAACTGGTTTGATGGGTTCGAACCATGTTTTGAAATGCTGCCATTCCACAATGTCTTTGATTATTTCTAAACAATTGATCCATACTTTATCAAACGCTTTGTCCATTATCCCTTAAGCAATTTTGTATATTGAGTTAAAAAATTTTTTTCAAGGTCGGTTTCAAAATTCTTTTTCAGTACGAATAAAAAAAAATCTTGTGGGGGAGCGAATATCAAAATAAATCGGGGAAAAAAAAATTTTTTATTCACTTGTTTTTTTACCTATTACCACAGTATTGCATTCTGCCAGTTTATTATTTTTTTATCCTTAAAGTTCATTACACATACCCGTTAATTATTCCCCTTTACTCAACGCCTGTTGTATCAATGCATTGGCGCCTTACTTATTGCCCATCATACACTACCATACAGCAATGCGTACTTAAATCTGTTCCTTTATGCATAAGCCTGTTCAATTTTTTTCGGCGCTTTTATTTTTTTTTATCGAAGCACATGTTCCATCCATTACCAATATTCTTTTTCCCACTTACTTCTTTTTAAAATTTCTGTGGTCAAAAGAATGTTTTCCACATCATTCAGGCAGGCAGCTTCTTAATTAATTTATCAGGTACTGATTTTTTGCAGCAATAAGAAATGCATAGCATAGCTAAAAGGAGTATTGATAATTGGAACAGAAGCATAAAAAGCAATGAAATCAGAAATGGTAAGATAGTGCATTTTACATAATGAATATAAATGATTGCTTAAAATTTTTTATTCATAAATAAGTTTACATTTACAGCCAAAATTTTTTTGCTATGGCTTACGAACTAACAGGAAAACTGGTTGCTAAATTTGATACGGTGCAGCGTACCGAAACTTTTAAAGTAAGGGAATTTGCAGTGGAAAAAACAGACGACATTGGCGGACGCACAGTGAGCAACTATGTAAAGTTTCAATGTGTGCAGGATAAAACCACCATTATTGATAAGGTAAATATTGGTGATGAAATAAAAGTGCATTTCAATATAAAAGGAACCAAGTGGGAAAAGGAAGGCAAAACAAGCTACTTTACCAACCTGGATGCATGGAGAATAGAACAGGTGCTGCAGCCCGGCAGCGATAAAGGTGCATCTACCGACAATGAATATATGGAGCCGCTGGATACTTTTTCTGCCACTTCGCCGGATGCCATAGATGATTTACCTTTTTAAAGGCCATCATGCTGCACAATAGCAGTATTAAATTGTAAAAAATAATTGCGTATAAAAACTTTTCCGGAATAACTATCCGGCCATGTTATGCAACAAATAATTTCTCTCCGGCTGCTGCCTG
>JAYWIB010000173.1:0-4106 GCA_043789265.1 Chitinophagaceae bacterium | reverse complement strand
ATGCAGCCATTATCGAGCACCTCGTTTCGCTGTGGAAAGTAGACCACCTTACAGGTTTAAAAGATGGAGCGGCCAAAGCGCAGGATTTTTTATGCAATCTTGCCAGCCGTTATAAACGAATAGCCGAGCGAATGAAAGTACCGGATGAAATACATCTCTCATGGCTGAGCGGCAATACTGCTGCATTAAAATTTTTATAGTTTTTGAAGACCGTATGCAGATTTAAATCGCCTGTCTCGCTTTTAATTCCAGGTATTTATTAATGCTGTTTACCGTAAGCATTTCAGGTGTTGTAAGTATGGATAATATACCATGCTTCATCAATTCTTTTACTATCAGCCTTTTTTCATACGCATACTTTTCGGCAATTGTTTTTATATACACGTCTTCCAGGTCAGCAGCTTTTTTTGAAGATAGCTGCAGCAATTCTGTATTTTCAAAAAATACCAGCAGCAGCAGATGATGTTTGGCTATGGAACGCAGGTAACCCAACTGCCGCTTTAATCCCGATAGTGATTCAAAATTTGTAAACAGTATCAACAGGCTGCGTTGTTTTATGCGGCGGCGAATTTGCATGTACAGCATTTCATAATCGCTTTCTAAAAAACTTGTTTGCTGGTTGTACAAAAGTTGTAAAATATTTTCCCGCTGTATGGGCTTTCTGTCTGCCGCCAGCATAGTGCCCATTGTATTGTCAAATGTAATTAGCCCCACCCTGTCCTGTTTTTGCAGGCAAATATTGCTAAGCACCAGCGTACTGTTGATGGCATAATCCAGCAGGCTTAAATTATTAAAAGGCATTTTCATCAGGCGGCCTTTATCTATAACACAAAATACCTGCTGGCTCTTTTCATCCGTAAAATTGTTTACCATCAGCGAAGCTTTTCTGGCAGTAGCTTTCCAGTTGATGGTGCGTATATCATCTCCCCTTACATATTCCTTTATCTGCTCAAACTCCATACTGTGGCCAATCTTACGCATGCGCCGGGTACCGGCTTCTGTATCCACAGCCGTGTGGGAGAGTAAGCCATACTTACGTAAATGTACAAATGACGGATACACCTGCACCATTGTATGTGCATGTACAATGTGGCGCCGCATTACCAGCCCAAGGCGGGATTGAATGTATAAAATAATATTGCCAAAATGATATTCGCCTCTTGTAACAGGCAGCAAAGCATATGAGATTTTTTTTTGCTCCAGTGCATAAAACATTTTTTTTACAGCCCAGTTGCGCTGCTGAAACTGTACCGGCAATTCATCAATAATTTCTATTACTGCCGTAAAAGGCAGGTGATTGTTTACCTGCAGCACCACTTTGTTGTCATCGCCATTGCTGAATCTTTCGGCCATTATTCTGCTGGCTGCTGGTTCTTTACCAATGAAAAAAAGAAACACATAATCTGCAGTGAGCAGCAGCAGCAAAAAATACCAGCAGCCCACGGGTATAAAAAAAAGTAAAGGAAAAAAAAATGAAACAATAAACAATACAATACATACGCCTGCCGCCAGATAAAAACGGGCAGTTAAAAAAAGATTGCCAATATATTTTTTTAAAATTTTCATGCTGAAAAAAGAAAAAATATGGTAAAGCTGAATGTCAGTTTTTTTATAAAAATTATCTGGGTACTTCTGCTTCTTTTAAGATGGTTTCAATCAATTCATCTGCTGTTAAGCCTTCCATTTCTTTTTCGGGAGTAAGCATAATGCGGTGCCGCAGTACCGGCGTTACCATTTCCTTTATGTCTTCGGGTATTACAAAATCTCTTCCTTTAATGGCAGCATTTGCTTTGGCCGCACGCAGTATGGCCAGCGATGCCCGGGGAGAAGCGCCGAGGTACAATGCAGCATTGTGGCGGGTTTCATGCACCAGCCGGGCAATGTAGGCAATCAACTTTTGCTCTACCATTACAGTATGTATCAATGTGCGGTAGTGGTGAAGCTGCGCTACAGACAGTACAGTATTTACTTCCGCAAGCAGCTCTGCCTGTGTACGTCCCTGTTGGTTGTTCAGTATCGCTATCTCATCATTGAGTGTTGGATAGTGTACTTCAATTTTAAAAATAAACCGGTCGAGTTGAGCTTCGGGCAGGCGATACGTGCCTTCCTGCTCTATTGGATTTTGTGTGGCCAAAATTATAAATGGAAAACGCATGGGGTGAGATGTGCCGTCAATGGTTACCTGCCTTTCTTCCATT
The DNA here is from genome assembly GCA_043789265.1 of Chitinophagaceae bacterium. Lineage (GTDB taxonomy): Bacteria > Bacteroidota > Bacteroidia > Chitinophagales > Chitinophagaceae > Ferruginibacter. The sequence goes on along the minus strand of JAYWIB010000173.1, from coordinate 1,908 downwards.
ACTTCAAACAATGCCGACTGTGTTTTAGCAGGCGCCCTGTTTATTTCATCAATCAATATAATATTGCTGAATACAGGCCCCGGTTTAAAATTAAAATCGCCTTCCCGTGGATTGAAAACAGAAGTACCCACCACATCACTCGGCATCAGATCAGGTGTAAACTGTATCCTGGAAAAATCCGCATCCACCACTTTTGCCATCAGTTTGGCAGTAAGTGTTTTGGCCACACCGGGCGCACCTTCTATCAGTACATGCCCGTCGCAAAGCAGGCCAATCATCAGCAGGTGCAGCACTTCTTGCTGCCCCACAATTACTTTTGCCATTTCATCACGTATGTCTTTCATGCTTTGCTTAAGTGCCGAAAGATCTGTTCTGTGTTCAAATATGTTTTCTTCCATCAGGTTTATTTTTTATAAAAATTTTCAATTAGCCCGTTTAATAAAAATAGCTGTTCATCACTTACTTCTTCCTGCCCCTGCACCTGCTGTATTGTTTGGAACAAGGGCTGCAGCACATCGGGGGATGCATTTGTTTTTTTACTCAATGTATCAATAAAATCTTTGTTGATATGGCTGGTGTTTAAAAAATATTGATTGCGGATATGCTCTAAGAAATAAGTAATCATTTTAGAAGCAAGATTTTTATTGTCTTTCTTTTGCAAATAGAGCCTGCCCACAGTTTCGGTAAAAGCCATGCTGGTATTGCTGTTGGCAGGCAGTACCGGCACTATACGCTGCCGCCGTTTGGATTCAAATAAAATGTACACAGTCAGCAGAAAAAAAAGAAGCCAGAAAGCCCATGCCATAGCCGGGTATTGCAGCAGTACAGACAGGCCGGATCTGTTTCCGCCCGAAGTGGATGGAGTGTTTCTTTTATTGTAATAATCATCCCAAAAAACACGTTCGGGTACGGGCCGCATCAGTGAAAACACCTGCTGCATGTAGCGGTAATTGTTTTTCTGCAGTAAAAAATAATTGCTCAGCGCCCTCGGTTCGCAATGCAGGTAAATACGGCCCCTGCCGTAAAATAACAAGAGGTAATTTACCCGGCTCTTCTCATTCAAGCCAAGCACTTTTGCATGGCCGCTGTCAAAGCGGTTAAAATAATTAAGGAAAGGAAAATAAAAAAATGAATAGGCCGTACTGTCGTTAACCAAGGCTGGCGCTGTTTTTACAGCCGTATACCGCATCACCGGAAAAAAATTTTCTGTTGCCTGCTGCACACCAAGTGTATCCAGCAATGCCCGGTCAAAATTTTGGCTGCTTATAAAAATGCTGTTGCCATTGGCAGCATATTCCAGTATGGCCTCATTGTCATTTTTACCGGAATAAAAATTTCTGCTTACACATATATACAGCGAGGCGGTGTCATCAGTTTCTTTAAAGGTGCTTTCAAATTTTTTCTTTTTTGTATTTATTTTATTGTTTAAAAAATACTGCCCTGCCTGCTGGTGCAGCACGTAGGTACCAAATGGATTTTTGTCATTTTTAGAAAAGGTTTCTCTCAGTGATGGTACATCTGTACCAATGGTACAGCCCGTTAAAAAAACTGCTGACGTAAAAAAATACAGAAAGTATCGGTGAGCTTGCATCAAGATTTTTGCACCTGCTGTTTTAATTGTTTAAAGGTTGCCTGCATTTCAGCAAACTGTGTTTCATTTATGCTGAAGCCGCCATACCATGCATATTCATAATGTCCGGTAAGCCGGTCAAAAATATTTCTGTATGGCCTGATTGCCAGTTCTCTGCTATATTGCGAATTTGTTTTGTATAACGCAAACTGAATTACTTCAGCAGACAGCAGCAACTGCAGCGCCTGCAGGTACAGATATCGGAGAGCCAGCCTGAAATCTTTATCATCAGCCGCCTTCCGCATCAGCGCATCAAAATCAGTGTCAGCAATGGTTTT
>JAYWIB010000172.1:0-4110 GCA_043789265.1 Chitinophagaceae bacterium | reverse complement strand
CCATCCAACAGGGTAAAAGTTCCTTTTACTGTAGTGCCATCTGAAACAGCCCACTCCACACCGCCTTCATAAATAGCGTTGTTGGGACATTCAGGCTCACATGCCCCGCAATTAATACATTCGTCTGTAATCTTAATAGCCATTACTTTTGATTTAAATGTTGGATTAGCGAAATTTGTGCTGCAAATTAAGTTTATCAAAATGAAATTACAAAATCGGATTGAATTATTACAAAAGCTGCAAAATTATTTGTGCAAAAACGGCGAAGAATGGCAGGCCATAAAACAACAGGCGTCGGTAAAAAATGGATGGTTTACGCCGGAGTTTATTGAGCTGGCAATAAAAAATATCACTGAAAACTTTTTGGATGAGGAAAAATTAAAAAGCTGGACAGGGCATTACCATCTGGATGACCACACCGGCGGAAAAAATGTGGGCATTGTAATGGCCGGTAATATTCCACTCGTAGGCTTCCACGATTTTCTGTGCGTATTTATTAGCGGTCATTCGCAAACAATTAAGCTGTCGGCTAAAGACGAGGTGCTGCTGAAACATCTGGTGCAGCAAATGTATGGCTGGGAAGTAACCATGCAAAACTATGTGTCGTTTGCCCCTATGCTTAAAGGCTGCGATGCATACATTGCTACGGGTAGTAACAATACGGCTGTTTATTTTGATTATTATTTTTCTAAATATCCCAGTATCATCCGGCGAAACAGAACTTCCGCAGCAGTACTTACTGGTAATGAGACACAACAAGACCTTGAAAATTTGTCAGCCGACATCCACAGTTATTTTGGATTGGGTTGCAGAAATGTCACTAAAATTTTTGTGCCGGAAGGATATGATTTTGTTCCGCTCCTGCAATCTTTTGAACACTATAAATATTTTGCTGACCATCATAAGTATAAAAATAATTACGACTACAACCTGACCATTCAGATTATGAACAACAAATTTTACATGACCAACAACAGTACCCTGCTTATTGAAAGTGATGAAATTTTTTCTCCCATAAGCCAGCTCAATTACAGCTATTATAAAGACAGGGAAGACGTAATAAAAAATTTACTGCACAACAACAATATACAATGCCTTGCAGGCACGGATATTCCTTATGGCAAGGCACAGTCTCCCGGGCTGATGGACTATGCAGATGGCGTGGATACCATGCAGTTTTTATTGTCCATATGATTCTCTAAAACCGGATAATATATTGTTAAAGGTGCCTGATGGTAAATACCATTTTGACAGTGATATGTTACTTTGTAGTGTCAGGCATAAAAATTGACAAAATTAATTTTACATATAAAACCAGTTTGAAATAAAATTTACTAAGATGAAAATTAAACAAGTGCTGTTCAACATTACCATAAGTGCATTCACTGCTTTTGGTGTAGTTTGGGGATATGGAAAATTTGTAAAAAACGACAATACTTTTGCAGGCCAGCAAAGCGGCGTAACGCCATCCAATTACAAATTTTCCGGCCTTAACAATGAAAACATACCACCGGGTGCTGTAGATTTTACACAGCCTGCTGCTGCTGCCCTGCCTGCGGTGGTGCATATCAAAACAAAAACAAATGCAAAGCAGGTAAGCAATAATTTGCCCCGCTCACAAAGACCTTCTAATCCATTCAGTGATTTTTTTGATGATGATTTGTTTAACCAGTTTTTTGGCAACAGGGGCAACAATATGTATGTTCCGGAGCAAAGGGCTTCCGGTTCTGGAGTTATCATCAGCAATGATGGGTATATTGTTACCAACAACCACGTGGTGGAAAATGCAGATGAACTAATGGTAACACTTAACAACAAAAAGTCTTACAGAGCTAAAGTGGTGGGCACCGATCCGGCTTATGATTTGGCAGTAATAAAAATTGAAGAAAAAGATCTTCCCTTTTTGTTGTATGGAAATTCGGATGATGTAAAAATTGGTCAATGGGTATTGGCTTTGGGTTATCCTTTAAATTTGGAAACCACTGTAACAGCCGGTATTGTAAGCGCTAAAGCAAGAAGCCTCGGATTAAATAAAGGAAGTAAAAATAATTCACCGGTTGAGTCTTTTATACAAACAGATGCGGCGGTTAACCAGGGAAATAGTGGTGGTGCGTTAATCAATACCAATGGTGTGCTGATTGGTATCAATTCTGCCATTGCTTCCCCTACAGGGTACTACTCCGGTTATTCTTATGCGATACCTGTAAACATTGTAAAAAAAGTAGTGGATGATTTAATAAAATACGGCAATGTACAAAGAGGTTTCCTTGGTGTATCAACAGTAAACACCAATGATATACCTGAAGAGCAGAAAGAAAAATTAAATCTGAATTATACAGGTGATGGCCTGGTAATTACAGACGTGGCAACCAGCAGTGCCGCCCAGGAAGCTGGACTTAAAAAAGGTGATTTAATTAAAAGTGTAAACGGCATTTCAGTAACGCTGCCATCAGAACTGCAGGAGCTTGTAACCCGCTATAAACCGAGTGATAAACTAACAGTGGTTTATTCAAGAAACGGAAAAGAGTACAGCACTGCTGTCACACTAAAAAATAAAATCGGCACTTTTGATATTGTTAAAACAGACAACTCCGCTGTTTCAAAATTGGGTGCTGAATTTGTGACGCTTGATCCAAAAAAAGCAAAAGATTTTGGCGTAGCAGGTGGTGTGGTGGTCAAAAAAATAGTGGATGGCGTTTTAAAAGATCAGACACGAATGAGGGATGGTTTTGTAATTGTAAAAATTAATGATACCGACATTAAAAGTATTGAAGACCTGAATAAGATTGCAGGCACAGCCAAATCATTTACTGTTACCGGTTTTTACCCGGGCTATGATGCGCTGTACGATTACCCGGTAAATTTGGAAGAATAATTGAAATCTATATAGCTAAAAATGCCGGCAGGTTTGCCGGCATTTTTTTATTTGTAAGGATGTGCTATTTAGTTACCAGCACTCTTAAATAATTTGCCTTATTATCAGGCAGCATTATTTCAAGCTGATAGGTGCCTGGGGCAACAGTAGAATTTAAAGAAATCAACTGAGTAAAATTTCCGCCGATGTATGCAAATTGTCTGCTGCTGATTACCTGCCCGGTTTCATTTATCAATCTTGTTTTATAATCTCCCTGCTGCATACCCGACATCTGCAATGCAATGCTATTATTCGTTACAGGATTTGGATATACATACATACCCGTTCCTCTTTTTAATAAAATAACTTTTGCAACATCGCTATAAGCAAGTACGCCATTTTTGCTGATGCTTTTTATGCGGTAGTACCAGGTACCAGCGGCAGGATTTTTATCCAGCCATTGATATATATTTTTTGTTTCAGCATCACCGGCAGATGGCTTGTCTGATACCGAAATAAATTCTGAACCATCGGCAGATCTTTCCACCTGGAATTTTTCTATATTTTTTTCTGAAGTTACTTCCCACTGCACGGCTATGTCATTGTTTTGTATCAGGGCATTTACAGATGAGTATACAACTGATGGCCGGAAGATAATCCGGAACCTTCCTTCTTTATGCAAACCCATATCGGAAACAGCAGTAAAGTCTACTACCGTATTTTTATCCATGTTTAAAGGTGTACTGGTTTTATTGGATGCATCTTCCAGAAATGCTGCCTGGTTTATTTTATTTAACTGCCCCGGTTCAAACTCAAGGCTGTATTGCTGTTTTATAGTTTTATCCACGTCTAAATAAATCGTATCTGTTACATTTATCAATTGTCTTTTTTCTACAGCAAGCGCACTGCTTTGCCTGATGATACTCAGATTGTCGGTAATATTCGGGAATTTAAATGCATCTTCATCCCCTACTCCATTACTGTATTTTTTATCAAACAATATATATACACCATCCTGCATGACAGCGCTGCCATCTGCATTTTGCCTTAATAAATTTATCCTTAGTCCTTCGGGTTTATTTTCCCCAGTAGAAGGCCTGAAGATGGTAAGATTGCTGTTGCTTACTTTATGGCCTTCCTGAATAGTAAGGCTGGGTGCAATGTTCATTGCCGACCCGGTTTGTACATAAAAAGCCTGACCCGATTGAATATATTGATCTGGCCCACCAGCCCTGTTGGGCGTCATTACATAACCG
>JAYWIB010000171.1:0-4110 GCA_043789265.1 Chitinophagaceae bacterium | reverse complement strand
ATTTTATGCCAGCTATATTTTTTTGAATTGCTCAATAGATGACGACCTGATTGTTAATAAAAAAATTCAGCACGGTAGGGATAGCGAATCTGGTACATGTCTCTTACCTTATTCAATATTACCTGGCGCAGGTTGTCAATATTCATTTTTTCTGTAGCAGAAATAAAAACACAATTGCCTTTGGTTTCGTTTTGCCAGCGTTGCTTAAGGTCACGCAGCATTTCATTTTTTACTTCGTCTTCAAGCCATTCATCAAAGGTTTGTTTTTCGTACCTGTCCAGTTTATTAAATATGGTGATGGTGGGTTTATCAATGGCGCCTAAATCTGCCAGCGTTTTATTAACCACAGCGAGTTGCTCCTCGTACTGCGGATGCGATATATCCACTACATGCAGTAAAATATCTGCTTCTCTTACTTCATCCAGCGTACTTTTAAAACTCTCCACCAGGTGGTGTGGCAGCTTCCGGATAAAACCAACTGTGTCGCTCAGTAAAAAGGGTGTTTGTTCAAACACCAGTTTACGGGTGGTAGTATCCAGCGTGGCAAATAATTTATTTTCTGCAAACACTTCGCTTTTGCTCAGCAGGTTCATAATGGTGGATTTGCCCACATTGGTATAGCCCACCAGTGATACCCGGATAAATTCGCCTCTTTCTTTTCTTTGTGTAAAAGATTGTTTGTCAATTTCAGCGAGACGTTTTCGCAATAAAGAAATTTTATCTTTTACTATACGCCTGTCTGTTTCTATTTCTGTTTCGCCGGGGCCACGTGTGCCTACGCCGCCGCCCTGTCTTTCCAGGTGTTTCCACATACCTTTAAGCCTGGGTAAAATGTATTGATACTGCGCTAGTTCTACCTGCGTTTTAGCCTGCGCTGTTTTAGCCCTACTAGCAAAAATGTCCAGTATCAAATCGCTTCTGTCAATTGTTTTTACACCAATTGCTTTTTCAATATTTAATATTTGCGATCCCGTCAGTTCATCATCAAATATTACGAGTTCTACATCTTTATGCATGGATACATAGCGCCCTATCTCTTCCAGTTTTCCTTTTCCTACAAAAGTTTTACTGTCGGGATGATCCAGTTTTTGCGAAAATCTTTTTACTGAAAGCACGCCTGCTGTAGCTGCTAAAAATTCCAGCTCATCCAGGTATTCATTAAGCTGCTGCTCGGTTTGGCCGCCGCTTATCACACCTACCAGTACAGTTTTTTGTTCCTGCTGTGTAACTATTTTCTTTTTTTCTATCAATATTTTGTTTTTAAAAATAAACCAATTTGTGTATTGTACAAAAGTAAAACGTTCCGTTGTGTAACGGAACGTTTTTATCAAAGCGAGTCTTTTATTATTTTTTTCCCGTATCTGCAATACCTGCATTCAGCCAGCGCTTTATTTCTTCGCAGGATTTATATTCATCATCCACCTTAATATAATAAGCAGCAATTTTTTCTGCAAACCATTTTTCAAGAGCCTGATTCTTTTTTTCTTCAAGCGCCCTTGATGAAATCCTGTTATAATCGTCTTTAATATTTTCTCTGTGCGGTTCCGTTCTGCTGATAAGGTATACAACCCTTACGCCCCTTTTTCCTCTTTCATCAGCAAATTCTGTTGGTTGGGAATATTCTCCCACTTTTAAATCTTTCATCATCAGCACCAGGTCTTTGTCCAGTTGATCAATGGTGATGTAGGTATTGCCTTCTGCATTTGTTCTTCTGCCACCTGTAAATTTACTTCCTTCGTCATCACTGTATTTTGATACAGCTTCACCAAACTGGAGTGTGCCTGCAATAAGCTTAGATCGTACAGAGTCTAATTTTTCTCTTGATGCTTTTATTTCTGTGGCTGTTATCTGCGGAATTTTTAAAATGTGCCTTATAACCGCATCATCGCCGGCCCTGTTTACCATTTGTACAATGTGGTAACCAAATTTACTTTTAAATGGAGTAGATACCTGGCCTTCCTTTAATGCAAACGCCTTTGCCATAAAAGTAGGATCCCATTGTTTTTCATTGCGGTTAATGTTATACTCACCTGCTTTGTCTTTGCTGCCGGGGTCATCTGAATACAGGCCCGCCAATGTACGCATATCCTTCTTTCCGGTTTCAAGCTGCTGCTTAAATTCTTTCAGTTGTTCCATGGCATATTCTTCTGCGTCTCTGCCCGCTTTTGGATACACCACTATTTGCCCAATCTCCAGTTCGCTTTCATAATAAGGTAAACTGTCAGAAGGTATTTTATCAAAATATGCTTTGGTGTCATTGGGTGTAATGCGAACGCCTTCTACAATTTTATTGCGCATGGCACCGGCAAGTTTTCTTTCCCTGAAGCCGTCTTTAAAATCTTCTTTCAATTGATACACCGTTCTGCCGGAAATTTCTTCCAATTTTTCTTTTGAGCCATAGGCATTTATAAATCCACGAATCTGGTTATCAATATCCGTTTCTATTTCTTCGTCTGTAACGGGCAGTGAATCTTTTTCTGCCTGCACCACCAGCGCCTTTATGCCCATGGCCTGCTCCAGCGATAAACACCGGGCATTGGGAGGTACTTCTACTCCCTGCCGCTGCATATCCAAAATGGTATTGTCAATGTCGCTTTTCAGCACAATCTTGTCTCCCACTACCGCAATGATTCTGTCTGCTACCATTTTTTTGGGCTGGGCAAAACCTGTGTTTAAAAGAAGCGCAAAAAGAAAAAAGAAAAAAATCTGTTTCATGTAAATGAATTGTTTTCAAAAATAAGGCAGATGAAACCGGATGTTATCATCTGCCTGCTTTATTAACAAATGTTTGAATGGGTCAATTGTCAATTGTCAATTGTCAATGGTCAATAGTGAATATTCAATGACCACTTCTATTCCTATTCTTATTTGCATTAAAGTAAATTAATGCCCATTGCCATTTTACAATGTCCGTTTGAATTCCACTTCTTCAAATGCTTCCACTATGTCACCCACTTCTATGTTTGCATAATTTTTAATGGTTAAACCACACTCCATATTGGTAGTTACTTCCTTCACATCATCTTTATACCGCTTAAGGCTTCCAAGCTCTCCAGTATAGATTACGATGCCATCTCTTACCAAACGCACCCTGTTGTTCCTGGCAATTTTACCATCCAGTACAATACATCCTGCCACGGTTGCTTTGTCAAACTTATAGGTTTCTTTAATCTGCACATTGGCCAGTATTTTTTCTTCCACACCCGGCTCAAGCATGCCTTCCATGGCACTCTTAATTTCCTCAATGGCATTGTAAATAATGGAGTACAGTTTAATTTGTATGGCTTCGTTTTCTGCAAGCCTTGCTGCCTGCATAGACGGACGTACATTAAAACCAATAATGATGGCATCGGATGCGTTGGCAAGCGTAACATCACTTTCGGTGATAGCACCCACGGCCTTGTGTATTACTTTTACCACAATTTCTTCGGTGCTTAATTTCTGCAGTGAATCGCTCAATGCCTCTACCGAGCCATCCACATCACCTTTTATAATTACATTCAGTTCTTTAAAATTACCAAGTGCAAGGCGGCGGCCTATTTCATCCAGTGTAATGTGTTTTCTTGCCCTCATACCCTGCTCTCTCAATATCTGTCCACGCTGGTAAGCTTTTTCTCTTGCCTCACTTTCATCGGCATATACTTTAAATGTTTCACCAGCCTGCGGCGCACCATTCAGTCCCAATATTAACACAGGAGCAGAAGGCGGTGCAATATCATTGCGCTGGTTACGCTCATTGTACATCGCTTTTACCTTACCAAAATATTGACCTGATACAATCATGTCGCCCTGGTGAAGTGTGCCATTTTGTACCAGTATGGTGGCCACATAGCCACGGCCTTTATCCAGTGATGCTTCTATCACAGTTCCGTTGGCTGTTTTATCAGGGTTGGCTTTAAGCTCCAGTATATCTGCTTCCAGCAGAATTTTTTCCATCAGTAAGTCAATATTCAGTCCCTGCTTGGCGCTTATTTCCTGGCTCTGGAATTTACCTCCCCAGCTTTCCACCAGTATGTTCATAGAAGCTAATTGCTCTTTAATTTTTTCGGGATTAGCGCCATCCCTGTCTATTTTATTAATGGCAAAAATCATCGGCACATTGGCAGCCTG
>JAYWIB010000170.1:0-4113 GCA_043789265.1 Chitinophagaceae bacterium | reverse complement strand
TGTGCATCTTTGCCCACCATTTGCTTTACTGCGACGGGCTTTGCCCATCGCTATGAGATGCCGCCCCTTCAGGGCTTTGCTCACTATTGATAAAAAGTACAAGAGTGCGACGCCAATAAAGCAACATAGTTGTACTAAAGCCTGGAACAAAAAGGCCTCATCACCCTTCCTCTTCTCCAAAGGAGAAGAGGCGGTACTTCATACTATCTCCAAATATTTCTTCTTCCACGTATTCATTAGTTCTCTATTGAACAATTAAAGTAACACCCAGTTTTATAAAAGAGTTTTGAATTTTCAGACTCTTCTTAAGCCCCTCCTTCGGAGGGGTTTGGGGAGGCTAAGTATTCCAGCGACGCCTTTATCATCTTTTCCACTGCCGCATTGCTGTCTTTCGAAAACTGCTGCACCACACGGTTGGCCACAATCACATTTACGCTCAGGCAATGATGCCCGAGCAGTTTACCCAATCCATAAATCGCTGATGTTTCCATCTCAAAGTTAGTAATGATATCGCTGCCATGTTTGAAATCAGTGAGCTTATTGATAAGTCCCGGTGCAGCCAGCGGCAGCCGCAAAATCCTTCCCTGCGGCCCATAAAAACCAGGACAGGTTACGGTGATGCCTTTGAGGTATTCAGCATCCGGAAATTTATTCAGCAGCGTTTCACTTCCTTTTGAAATATAGGGAACGGTGATGTTTGCAGATAGTCCAGTCTGTTTTACAAATGCATCCACCAGTTCATTCTCTTCATTCGTTTTTGTGTAAGCATAATAATTCAGCAGGTTGTCGAAACCAAGTCCATGTGTGCTGGCAACAAAACTGTCAACAGGAATGTCGCCCTGCAATGCACCGGAAGTGCCAAAACGTACGATGTTTAAAGAAGTGGTTTGTTGTTTCACTTCCCTTGTGTTGAAATCAATGTTCACCAGTGCATCCAGTTCGTTGAGGGCAATGTCAATATTGTCGGGGCCGATGCCGGTGGACAAAACAGACAATCTTTTGTTGCCGATGTAGCCGGTGTGGGTAATAAACTCACGGTGCTGCTGTTTGTGTTCGATGCGGTCGAAGTGGGCGCTTACTTTTTTCACCCTGTCTGGGTCGCCAACCAGCACAATGGTTTGGGCAAGTTCCTCCGGGCGCAAATCCAAATGGTAGATGGCACCACGGGGGGTGATGATGAGTTCTGATTCGGCTATTTTGCTCATGTGTTTTTATTTTTTTATCCCGGATTTATGTCTTTGTGCGGCGGCATTGGCGAACTTGTTCTGTTATTCATTCTTTTTTGTAAAAAGAATGAATAATCACTCTTGTACATTATATCTTTATTGGGCTTTTATCTGCTGCTGTATTCTAATATCACCCCTTCGGGGTTCTACGTCTTATTGTGTTTTGTTATTAAGCTATATTAATGTCATCCCGTCGGGCTTGAAATTTTTATGCTGTGAATCTTTTTCGTTTGTTATCGGTGCTGTTTCTGATTTCATTCTGTTCACATGCCCACATTGAAAATCTGACTAAAAAATGTTTTCTGATTCATTTCTGATTTTATAATTCCGAAGTCGGTAATATTACTGAAGAAAAATATTTTATTCTAAAGATTCTTAACTTTATTGTACTTCTATCTTCTTCTCCTTTCTAATGCCACCCCTTCGGGGTTACCCGTTTGATTGTGTTTTGTTATTGAGCTATATTAATGTCAGCCCTTCGGGCTTAAAGAATACCTTGTTACTTCTTTTCTCCAATAATCCCGAAGGGATGAAATTACTATAGAAAAACAATTTGTTTTATAAATGCCGAACCCCGAAGGGGTGACATTAGAAAAACCGAACTGATAAAAAACCTGCTCAATCATAAAACTCAAACAAATATTCATTCTCAAACGGAATATCAACTTCCTGAGGCAACCCATGTATTCCTGCTGAAACGTTTTCTTCTTATGGTGCTGCTTTTGATTTTTGATGTAATCAATCACTTTGCCAAAATTAGACTGTGAATAGGAAAACACTCCATACCCTTCCTGCCATGAAAACTTCTGTTTCAAAAACCCTTTGTCATTTATAAAATTCGTCGCATTGTTTTTTACATCCCTTATCAAATCAGAAATCCGCATGGCAGGTTTCAATCCAACCAATATGTGAACATGGTCGGGCATTCCGTTTACCGCCAATGATTTTTGTCCCTTGCCTTCAATAATGCCTGCAATGTATTTATACACTTCTTCTTCAAACGACGGCTTAATCATGTTTTGCCTGCCCTGTACTGCAAATACATACTGGATGTAGATTTGAGAAAATGTGCCTGGCATAAAATGTGTTTTTAATTCCAGTTTTATAACTAATGCCACCCCTTCGGGGTTGGGCATCGTTTTGTTTTTGGCTTGTTCTATATTAATGTCAGCCCTTCGGGCTTTTGCTTCATTCGTTTTTGATGCTATATTAATACCAGCTCTTCGGGCTTGCCTACTTCAGCAAATTCAAATCCGGTTGTGCATATTTATACACCTTAAAATAAATCGTCGTCTTCGTCTGGTTCACCCCGTTGATGTTGCTCAGTTCATTCACAAACTGCACCAGGTGGTCGTTGTCACGGCACATCACATCCACTTCCAAATCATAATCGCCGCTGGTCATGGCCAAAAAACTTACTTCTGGCAGTTTTGAAATCTGCTGCGCCACTTTTTCTTTTAAGGTGGCCGGCCTTATATACACCGCAATGTGTGCGTAGGAGCGGAAGCCCACTTTGTCGGGGTCCACACGGCCGATGATGTTCACGGTGCCGTCATCAATCAGTTTGTTGAACCTGGTGCGGATGGTGCCGATAGATACATTCAGCTTTTCAGCAATTACTGTAAAAGACATCCGGCCGTCTTTCTGCAGAAATGATAATATGGCAAAATCCAACTCGTCTAATGTTGTCCTGTCTTTGTGCATGGGAAAAGTTTTGAACACAAATATGCAACTATATCAAAATATTGCTTCCTGAATTTTGTAAATCGGTAAAATTTTTTTACTTTCAGCACTAAATTTCTGCATTTTTTTCAGTAAACCGAAAATAAATTCAGATTGACAGTAGAGTTTTCAGGTAATTTGGGGTGCTTGTTATAAAAATATGGGCTGCAAAGATGCCATTATGTATGCGGATGAAAGGATTGCGACGCAACTCTGCTGCCATAAAAAAATTGAAGCTGGTATTAAAAAAGATAAACAAATAAAGCCACGAATTACACTAATTGACACGAATAAAAATTCATCAACAGAATTGAAAAAGGAAAAAAGCCACAGATTACACAGATGCACATAGATAAAATTCATTCGTGAACATTCGTGCAATCAGAGGCAAACAATCTGTGAAAATTTGTGTAATCTGTGGCAAACAAAAATGCAATAAAAATTAAAAATGAAATACAAAGCAATTAAAAATTACATCGGCGGACAGTTTGTGGCAGCTTCCTCCAGCAGGAAGATGGAGGTGATTTCCCCCATTGATGGAACCTTATTGTCAACCGTGCCCATGAGCAGCACAGCCGATTTGGACGCAGCCGTGGCCGCCGCAAAAAAAGCATTTCCTGCATGGAGCCGCACACCCATCAAGGAAAGGGTGCAGGTTTTTTTCCGCTACAAAACTTTATTGGAAAAACATTTGAAAGAGCTTGCTGAATTGTGCAGCGAAGAAAATGGAAAGACTTACGGTGAGTCGGTGGCCGAAATAGAAAAATGTATTGAGCTCACAGAGTTCGCCACCTCATTGCCGCAACTGGTAACTGGCGAAGTGCTGGAAGTGAGCCGTGGCGTGGAATGCCGCACAGAGCATGTGCCATTGGGCGTTGTTGCATCCATTGTGCCGTTCAACTTTCCAAGCATGGTGCCTAACTGGACACTACCAAACGCCATTGCGCTTGGAAACTGCATGATTATAAAACCTTCAGAAAAAGTTCCGCTGAGTTGCGGACGTTTGGCTGAGCTGTTAAAAGAAGCAGGTTTGCCTGATGGTGTTTTTAATGTGGTGCATGGCGATGTGGAAATTGTAAACGGCATCTGCGACCATCCGGGTATTGAAGCGGTGTCATTTGTTGGCTCAACAAAAGTTGCCAAGATTGTTTATCAGAGAGCAACG
>JAYWIB010000169.1:0-4119 GCA_043789265.1 Chitinophagaceae bacterium | reverse complement strand
CAAAGAAAAATTCAGGCTTGACAGAACAAAATTTGCTGCACTTAGTTTTCGAGAAGCTGACAGGGAAATGAATGACTACAAATCATACAGCCCTGCCGAAAGGCTTGCCATTGCAAACAGGTTGATTGCCATTGCATATAATTTCCCCCTGGGTTTTCCGGCGCCAATGGATAAAACTTTTTTTGAAGCAAGAAATTAAAAAAGGGTGGATGAAAATGAGTGATTGTTTTATAAAAGTATTTTATCTACGGCTGCTATTGCCTTCTTAACCCTTTCTTCATAGCTGCCACTGATATCCACCCACGGCACTTTCTGGTTTATCATGATGTCTTTGTAATGATGATACAACCTCTCCCTTGTTTTATAGTCCGGATATTCCCTTAATTCATCTTTAATCCAGGGCATATCAATATTTGCAAGCAAATACAAATCATATTTTCGTTCCGCAATTTGATCCAGTATCCATTGGTGACATTTATCAAAAACAAACTCACACCAGGTTTTCATTACATACTGGTCCGTGTCGATAAATAAAGGTGAATGGTGAATGGTGAATGGTAAATGGGCGCTTCCGGCAGCAAGTTTATTTTCTAATTGCAGCATTCCTTCTTCTTCTAAACGTAATTGCCCCTTTGCAACATCAAGCAAGTTTTCAAAAGTATAATCAGTGCCGTTGGTTAATAAATATTCACGGGCATATTCCTTTACCCAAATGGTATTGTAATGTGCTGCCAGCCTTTCACACAAAGTGCTTTTGCCGGTTGATTCCGGCCCCACCACCACTATTTTTTTAATTGCCATAATTATTCATTACCCTTTTTCTCCATTCCATCAAACCAAACACTGCCATTATCAGCAGCACAAAATAATACACACTGGTGAAAACATATTGCTTCACAAAATACAAAGGCATGGATGCAACATTGGTGGCAATCCACCAGTACCAGCTCTCCACTTTCTTTTTTGTCATCAACCACATGCCGGTGAAGGCGGTGGCGCTTGCAAAAGCATCCGCCCAGGGAATGGCGCCTGGTGCAAATGATTTTTTTAAATAGGTGAGTGCAAAAAATATGGAGACATAAAACGCACTGAAGAAAGCAAACTGGTATGCCCACCACTTGCTGTCGGAAAATGCGACTCTCACTATGTGATGTTTAGCCTGATCTTTTTTCAGCCAGAGCAGCCAGCCATAAATACTCATCACCGTGTAATAAAAATTCACAGATGCCTCGCCAAATAACTGGCCTTTTATGCTTAACCAAATGTAAATAACGGTGTTGATTAGCCCGACAGGATACACCCAAATGTTTTCAATCCTGCTGAACCACACACTGGTAATGCCGGCAAACACGGCGATGTATTCAGGCCAGTTGGTTTGTTTAATGCCGTCAATAAATTGCTGGTATATTTCTGCAAGGCTCATTTCTTGACCAGCTTTTTTTGTGCGGCTTCTTCCTTTACCATCTTTTCATAATCAATACCATCTGCTTTCATTAAAGCAATACTGCTGTTGCGGATGTTTTCAATTAATGAGATGAGTTGTTTGCCTTTTTCCATAAGCGAATAAATTACTTTGGGCGGCACAGCGGCAAAAACTTCTTTTGAAACAATACAGTTCTGCTCCATTTCCTTCAATGCCTTGGTCAGCATTTTCTGGCTGATATGGGGAATGTCTTTTTCCAATTCGCTGTAGCGGAGCGATTTATTTCTCAATCGCCAAAGAATGGGAGTTTTCCAGGTGCCGCCAATGAGTTGCAGCACATAATCCACAGGATTGTAAAAACGGCTGTTATTGATAAGTACATCAGGCATATATTTTCAGGAATTGTGCAGGCGTAAATATGTTAAGCTGGCTGTTCTTGTAATCTTTTACATTCCGGGTAACAATTATTTCAATGGAAGAAATGCTTTCGGCAGCAAGATTCTGCACGGCATCTTCAAAATCAGCAAAGCCGCTTTTTACAGCCCGTTGCAAAATGCTTTTTGTTACAGGGATAATCTCAATTAGATCACAAAGGCCGTCAATCAAAACCCTGGTTTGGTTTTCCCCCGCAGCTTTGCGGAGTACATAATGGATATTTGTAATGCTGTTGGACGAAGTATAAACAGTTATTTTGCTTTCGGCAGCAAGGTTTAGTAGCAACAGCGCATATGCTGCAAAAGGTTTCCGGTTTGCAAGTGCGTCTATTATTAAATATGTGTCAATAAAAATATCCAGCCCTGCTTTATCCATGCTTTTCCTTTATGGCTTTTACCAGTTCTTTTTTGTAATCAAAGTTTACAGGCAGCTTAACCTTTCCAGTAAGGCGAACCACTTTGGGATGCAGCTTTATTTCTTTTTTTTCATGCACCCCGGTTATCACGTTAAGATATTCGGTGATGCTGCCGCTTAACGACTGGCCATTTAACCGGGCATATTGCTTTGCCTTTTTTACCAGCTTGTCGTCCACGCTCAATGTTAATTTGGTTGTCATACGTATAAGTTTGATTCAAAAATACGTATTGTACTGCATTTGACGAACCCAAAAGTGCGTTACCACCTCTTTAGTGTTATACATGATTTCAGAACCAATTACCTTGATATTTGTTCATTCAAAAAAATTAAATCATGAAAAAGATATATTGTTGTCCGAGATAAATTTATACTAAAGGGTGGTTTTTAGGCCACCCTTTATCAATTTTGTAGTTACGATACAAACAAGATTGATATGGACAAAAATACAAGTTATCTCGGACAGCCTATTTTACAACAAGTACTTTCTTTAATAGATGAAAGTATTGTTTACAAGGCCACTACCAAACACAAGGCTAATTACCACAGCAAACAATTACTTTTTAAAGACCATTTGGTTACCATGCTTTACTGTATTTTCAGCAGGTGCACCTCCCTACGTGAAGTGCAAACAGGGCTTGAGTTGTGCAATGGCAAGCTCAATCATTTGGGTTTATCAAAAGTGCCAGCAAGGAGTACTTTGAGCGATGGCAATAAAAAACGCAGCAGCGATGTTTTTGGCGAAGTGTATAGTATGCTGTACGATAAATACAAGCATATTATCTCGGACAGCCCCTTAAAACACAGCATTGCCAGCAAGCTGTATATTTTAGATAGTAGTACCATTTCTTTATTCAAAGCCATTTTAAAACCAGCAGGTCGCAAACGCTTAGATGGTAAAAGCAAAGGCGGTATAAAAGTGCATACTTTGCTAAAAGCCGATACCAACATGCCTTACATGGTTAAATACACGGCTGCTGCACTACATGACCAACAGTTTTATCAATACATCCATGAGCTGCCCGGTGGCTCTATCATTGCTTTTGACAAAGCCTATATCAATTACCAACAGTTTGCACAGTTTACCGATAGAGGCATTACTTACGTAGTACCACAAAAGGACAATGCAGTCTATACATCCCTCACAGAGTTAGCGCTAAAAGATGACGAACCCCAAATTTTAAAAGATGAGTTGATACAAGTAAAATACCATCAACAAATAGAAAATACAAGCATAGAAAGAACGCTGCAAATAAGGCGTATAGCTTATTACAGCCCCCGGCATAAAACTGCATTTGTGTATCAAACCAATAACACGGAACTGGAAGCAATGGACATTGTAGCTATTTATCAAAACAGGTGGCAGATAGAAAAGTTTTTCAAGAAACTAAAACAAAACTTCCCCTTAAAATACTTTTTGGGAGATAACGAAAACGCCATTCAAATACAAATCTGGTGTGCTTTAATTGGCTTGCTATTACTACAAGTAATTTTTACGGAACAAAAAGTAACCTTGGCCTTTTCCATTTTAGCCTCCATCGTTAGTTTGCACATCATGAATTATGTATCTCTATCAGCCATTATCAATGCGTACAAGCAAAAACGAGTCAGAAACAAAAAAGAAGGCAAACCAAAAGTGAAAAGTAAAAAAAGCACCCCCTATTTTGTGCCTACCTTTAACTTTTAAAGCCTGCAAAGGGTTGTATTATTAATTGTAAGAACTTTTTATGACTTCTCGGACAACAATATATAATTATTATTCCATTATGACCGATAATGAAAAGCCGGAGGCGACCCCTGAATGGGTAACCAGGTTTTACAACGGGCGTGGCGACAGCGAGCGGAAT
>JAYWIB010000168.1:0-4120 GCA_043789265.1 Chitinophagaceae bacterium | reverse complement strand
CCATCATCAACACCGGCAGCGAGGGATTTGCACCCTGCAGCCTTCCAACAAGGTTTCCAAAATTATCAATGTGTGTTTGCATGCCTGCCTCCTGCATCCACGAGGCAGCTAAATCGAATGCCTGTTTTTCCAGCACTGTCATAGTTGGTCTGCAGGTACCTGTGTCCCCAATTTTTCCAATTTCACTCATGGCTTCTACATGCTGCTGCAGGCGGGTGGCATTGATATTCATTACAGTTAATTTTTACAGTGATAACATGCAACATGGTAAATTTATTGCTGTGCTAAAATGTCAGTTGATAAAACTAATCTCACCATTTAATAAAGCCTGGATAACAAGCTGCATGATTTTTTTTGTTTTTATCAAAGCAAAAAATGATGCATACCTTCTTAAATAATCCGTCCATCTTTCATGTTCAAAATGCGGTCGCTAAGTTGCGCCAGTTCTTCATTGTGCGTAACAATTAAAAATGCCTGGTTAAATTTATTTCTTAAATCAATAAACAACTGATGCAGTTCTTTTGCATTGGCACTGTCCAGGTTACCCGTAGGTTCGTCGGCCATTATAATGGCCGGATTGTTTATCAATGCCCTGGCTACTGCCACCCGCTGCTGCTCGCCGCCGGATAATTGCGGCGGCTTATTTTCCATTCTTTCTTTTAACCCCAGCGTGCCCAGCAGCACCGCAGCTTTTTCCTGCACATCTTTTTTTTTGTGCCCTGCTATCCATCCGGGGATACACACATTTTCGATTGCCGTAAACTCTGGCAGCAAATGATGAAACTGAAATACAAATCCAATACGGCTATTGCGGAAGGTGGCTAACTTTTTTCCGCTTAGTTCGCCAATTGGTTTGCCCTCCATTAAAATAGTGCCTGCATCTGCCTTATCCAATGTACCCAGTATATGCAGCAGCGTGCTTTTACCTGCGCCGGAAGATCCAACAATGCTTACTATCTCTCCTTTTTGAATGCTGATATCCACGCCACGCAATACCGGCAATGTTCCATAATTTTTTATTATTCCTGTTGCTGTCAGCATCTGGCTAAAATAACCATTTATTGAAAACCAGCATTTAAAATCTTACAGGCTGGCACAATATTTACAGCCACAATCAATAATTAATTTGCCTGTTAAAAAACACATTTGGTTAATTCAGGCAAACTTCTACATTTGCAAAAAAAATAAACATACAGCCTATGTTTTGGACATTAGAATTAGCCTCGCACCTGGAAGATGCACCCTGGCCGGCCACAAAAGATGAACTGATTGATTATTCTATCCGGAGCGGCGCCCCTATTGAAGTAATTGAAAACCTGCAGGAACTGGAGGACGAGGGCGGCGATGTATACGAAAGCTTAGAAGACATCTGGCCCGACTATCCCAGCCAGGAAGATTTCTTTTTTAATGAAGATGAATACTGATCTTATTCCCCGAAGTGAAAAACGATAGTTTGCAAATAGTAAAGCCACCATTGTTTTGGTGGCTTTTGTAATTTCAAGTAAGAAGGTTAAAAATAAATTAGCAATAAAATATTTTTATACGTCCTGCTTATTTTTCCATCTGTTCAATCACTGCTGCGGTAACGCCTGTAAAAGAAAACCCACCATCATGAAAAAGATTTTGCATGGTTACATATTTCGTCATATCGCTGAACAGGGTAACACAATAGTTGGCGCAATCATCCGCACTGGCATTGCCTAATGGACTCATTTTTTCTGCATAATTTATAAAGCCGTCAAAACCTTTTACACCGCTGCCTGCTGTGGTACGGGTAGGCGACTGAGATACAGTATTTACCCGTACATGTTTTTTTACGGCATAATGATAACCAAAACTGCGGGTGATGCTTTCGAGCAATGATTTGGCATCAGCCATTTCGTTGTAATCAGGAAACACCCGCTGTGCGGCAATGTACGTAAGCGCCACCACACTGCCCCATTCGTTAATGGCATCCAGCTTCATGGCGGTGGCCAGTACACGGTGCAGGCTGGTGGCTGATATGTCCAGTGTTTTTGCATTAAAGCCATAATCAATTTCTGTATAATGTTTTCCCTTGCGTACATTCAGGCTCATGCCAATGGAGTGCAAAATAAAATCAACACTGCCGCCAAAATGTTCTTTTGCTTTAGTTATGAGGTTCAGCACA
Organism: Chitinophagaceae bacterium; assembly: GCA_043789265.1. Lineage (GTDB taxonomy): Bacteria > Bacteroidota > Bacteroidia > Chitinophagales > Chitinophagaceae > Ferruginibacter. Next base: position 1,971 of record JAYWIB010000168.1, on the reverse strand, counting down.
TCTTCATTGCTGCTTACATCGCATGGAATAACGGGTGCATTTACTGCGGCAGCCAGTTTGTTTATTTCTCCCATACGCATGGCCACCGGTGCATTGGTTAACAAAAGTTCTGCACCTTCTTCATGACAGCGGAGTGCTGTTTTCCATGCAATAGATTTTTCATCGAGAGCGCCAAAAATAATTCCTTTCTTTCCTTTAAGTAAATTGTATGCCATAGCAGTTTTTTATTTTGGGCGTAAATGTAAGATAGTTGAGGGAATGAAAAAATTGTTGTGTCCCTATCATTTTAGATGATAGCCTTCACTCAGAATTGCTTTGCTTTAAAAGACCAGGTGATAAAAAATTCTGCCACCAGTTCGCCATTTGCATTGCGGCCTGCGGAGGCTGCCCTGATGGTTTTGCCTTCACTGGTTTTTACAGCCTCTTCAATAATCATCTTTATTGCATCACCGTCCATACATACAAAACTGGTAAGGCCTGTTGCCTTTTTATGATACACCGCCTCCAGCCCCACTACCAGCATAGATATGGCAGGATTGCTTTGATAAGTATGCAGCATGGCAAGCAGGCCTGTACTCATTTCTGCAGCCATTGCCAGGCAGGCAAAGTAGGTACTCTTAAATGGATTTTGCGAAAACCATTTATACGGCACCGTTACTGTAGCTGATTGTGCAGTGATATGCCTTACCCTTACACCGGCAAAAAAAGCGCTGGGTAATTTCATAAATAAAAACATCCTGAACTTAACAGGATGCTGTATCAATTGTAAAAAGGAAATATGGTTTTTATGCATCACACATCAATTGAGAATGTCTAACCCTGTCGCCTCTATGTTTAAACCGGACGTTGCAATAAATTTTACGCTCCACCACCACGTCAGCAGTTAAAGAACTTTTTCAGCGCTGTAATTGTCTATTGTTTATCAATCTCCACCACGCAGCCCACTATTTTATTTTGGTCTGCGGCACCTGCTTTAAAATAAATAGTGCCGTTGCCTGTGTTGCTGTAGCTTACATTTTTAATGGCATCGCTGCTGATGGCTTCATTTAGTTTGCCTGCAAAAGTTGGCTGGCTGCTTTTGTTTATAGCCGCATTCAATGCAGTATAATCAAGTGCTTGCTTGCTTACCACCACTCCCATAAAATCACGGGTGCCAATACTGTCTGCACGGATAGATTCTTTGCGTGGAAAAAGCCGCACACCCGTAATGCCACAATAAGGTGAGTGAATGGGCTTGTAAGGGAACAATACAAAACTGCTGCCTGATACATTGGGTGTAAATAAATAGATATAACACTCCACGGCATTTTTAATTTCTATTTTAAACTTTGTTCCTTTTCGTACAGGCGTTACTGTAGCAAAAGTATTTTGGCTGCCCGCCTTTAATGGAATGTATTGTTTGGTATCATTGTTTACAAGGCCAATGTTACATTCAAAATTTGTATTGAGTGCTGCACCTCTTTTAGGCATGGGATCCACCCCATAGGCTTCCCGAACAAATTCTTTAAAATCGCCATAGCGGATATATCCCAGCCCGTTTTCGCCCCACTGCGGTCCCCAGCTGTTCATTATCTGAAAGGCACCGCCTTCCAGCCTGTCATCATAACCCACCACACACATGGCGTGGCCGCCAAAGCCTACCTGGCTGTAATCTTCATCTGTGGGATGCCACACTTTTTGCCCCATCATACCCTGCATAAAACTGCCGCCCACCATCATACCAATTACTACAGGTGCATCTTTAGCAAGATGTTCTTTTATAGCCCTGAAATTTAAATTGCTTACACCTGCATCATCTGTAAGCCGGTTAAATCCATGCATGCGGTTTTGTGCAGCAGCATTCAACAATGCATTGGTGGGCTGCCTGCTGCAGTCATTTTCATCATACGGAAAGTTGCTGTAAGGCACCGAACCTTTATTGGTCATAAACTCCATTGCCCGTATTATATAAGAACCCTGGCAACCATCCAG
>JAYWIB010000167.1:0-4129 GCA_043789265.1 Chitinophagaceae bacterium | reverse complement strand
TCGAAAAAACAGCAATCAAAAAATTGTTTGAAAAAGAGGATACTATAATTATTAGTAATCAACAGTCTTTATTTTAAAAAACTACCGGACAGTAGTGTTGGTGTATTAATGTTTAGCCAGGGTAAATATGCGACTTGTTCATCATCGTTGAGTGAGTCAAATTCTGTTCTTATCTCAATTTTACCGGCTCCTTTTGCCTTTGCTGGCTGGTCAATAGACCTGTGAAAATCTGAAGCATCAATTCCACTTCTTCCATACTCATCTTCCAGTAATACCAACCTTATTGCATCAATTACCGTACTTTTTCCAGAGCCATTCTCTCCAACAAGAATATTCAACCCCGAATTGAGAGTAACTTTAAACTCTTGGTTAAAAACTTTATAACCCTTGATTTTAATTGACGATAAGTACATTTTATCTCATAATTTTTCCTTGATTTTCAAGATATGAAAATTATGTGATTAACAACTAAATAGACTGATAATGAATGTTATGAGATATGCTGAATCAAATAATGGTTTGCGCCAATCGAAGCAAAAACCCTTATCTACGTAATTGCTTCTTTTTTCAACCTCTCCACTTCCTCCCCAATCAACTTTTTAATATCCATCTTCACCTGGTAATAATTATCCAGCACCTGCTGCTGGGTAACATTGCTAACAATAGGTATGTTCTTGTATTTATTAACTTCCTCATTCAGCTTTTTATGGTCATTAATAATTTCCGAATGAAACATTTTGAGTTTAATTTTTTCCAACGGGTCGTCGGCAACCATGCCCACAAACTCACCGGAAGAAAGGGCGGCGATTTTACTGGCAGGTATGGCTGCATCTAATTGTTTGCTGTGGCTGATAGAAGTATCGGTACGGTTAATGGAAAAACTTTGTCTATCCTGCATAATTTTTCCAAAACGTTCGCTTAACAGCTTGCTGGTTTCTCCTATCACTTGTCCGCTTACGATATTGCCGGTTATGTTTACAATTACATCTGCCTGCTCCCTGCCATAATCTTTTTTCAATTGACTAAAATCTTGCATCGCTAAAGTGGTGGCGACTTTATTGCTTCTTGCAGTTGCAATCAAGCTGTCAATATTGTTGAAGTAGATAGTAGGAAATTCATCAAATACCAAACTGCATTTTTGCATTCCTTTTTTATTCACCTGTCGTACCAACCGGGAAACATGCAAGGATAACACTGCTCCATAAATTTGCTGCTTCTCCGGATTGTTGCCTACACAAACAATTTTTGGATGTTTTGGATTATTAATATCCAACGTAAAATCATTGCCGGATAACACCCAATACAGTTGCGGTGCTGCCAATCTTGCCATACCAATTTTTGCAGAAGCAACCTGTCCTTCTAATTGCTCCATTGCATCGTTTTGGTATGCGGTGATAAAGGGATTTACAAGCACTTCAATTTCGGGTTGTGTATTCAACACAGGAAACAGTTCATCATACTCTGCCTGCATCAGTTCTATTACATGCGGCAGGGTGCAATATTTTCCGTCAGCATATTTCCGTAAAAACCAAATGACAGCCGTAACAAAATTGATAGGCGATTCCACAAAGAAATCTCCCTGTTTATTTATCCATTCTCTGTTCAACCCCAACAAAATCGTTCTTGCACTTTCTGTAGCATCAGTAATATCATTCATACTATTTGGGTCAAGCGGATTGCAGCGGTGTGATACAGAAAGGTTGTCAAAATTGATAACATAGAATGATGGCTTAACTGAATAGTTGTGTTTGTTTTTCTGTAGCCAGTTGTAAACAATGCGGCTCAAATCATCGTACTTAAAATCATATACAAACATGGCAAAGCCTTTTTCAATATGCTGTTTTATCACATGTTGAATTACAAACCAACTTTTACCGGAGCCAGGGCTGCCAATAACTAACAAGCCACGAAAAGGATTGATGATATTTATCCAGCTTTTTCTTACCCTATTTTTTAAATTATATCGGGCAGGAAGGTTGATGGAATATTCGTTACTGATTAATCGTTCTTCTTGAGGGAAAGTTTCGTTGAGAGAATTGAAAACATCGTCACCTAAATTTAATTTGATTAAACGGCTGAGCAAATTGCCACCTGCCAGTATCAATAAAAAACCGATGCCTGTTGCAGTCATGTAAACAACGGCGACTGTTTGCACATCATACTGTAGTTTAAAATAAAGCTGGCTTGAAAAATACAGCAGCAATCCAATCAACAAATAAGCAGCAATACTTTTCCAGTTTATCTTTTCATCTTTTTTTCCCTGTGCACCAAATAATGAAATAACCAGAAGCCCCAATGCCATAAATTTTGATGTAAGTTGATTGGTAAATAAACCAGTGTTGGAAATATTTTTCATCAGCCGGTCGGTGATGGTGCTTTTAATTTCCCATTGCTCAAAAGCAACATAGCAGTAATAATAGAAATGCAGCAGCAAAATAAAAATGCTGGCAAATCTTGTCAGGTCAACTATCTTCCGCAGCCCCTGTTCATTCTCTCCTGTGTATGACATAACATCATTTTACTAATTACAAATTTTGTTTCTTCTTTTTACGCTTCTTTTTTAGCAGGCTGTTGGGTATGTTATCGTATTGCTCTTTTGTGGATAGCAAAACATCTAAAGGGCTTTCAATTTTTGCTGTGAGAGGAATTGTTTTATCCTGTTGTTTTTGCCGACCTATTTCTTTTTGAATTGAACCACCGGAACCGCCACCTTTCGTTTCATCCTGCTTAACTGATTTTTCAGTACCAGTCGCTAACCTGCTTTGCAAAGCCGCTGCACTGTAACCCTTACCTAAATCACTGCCATTAAAAACAACCTTGTTTTGATTATCCACAAAAGTGATTCCGAACATCCTGTCTTCAGCATTTTGGCGAAGCACCGTGTAAATATTTTTCTGTTTCAATTGTTCCATTAATTCTTTCATTGTAGAAGGCGATTGTGAAAGGCAGTCATCCAGTTTTATTTTTACAAATGGTTTAAGGGATTCTTTTGCAGCTTCATTAGCTACAAATTTCTTTTCCAGATTATCCAGTATCGGTTTGCAGGAAATAGTACTTGCTTTAATGGGAACACCTGCTTTGTTTCCATCTGAATTTAACATGCGATAGACCAATCCACGGTTCTTATAAATTCTTCCCTCTTCTTTACCTCTGTCGGCAACTATATTAAACTGTTTTAGTGCTGCATTAAATTCGGGTAAGGAAGCAAACTTGTACTGGCTGAAAACTGCGCTAACAACATTAGAGATACTTCTTTTAGTTTCCGACTTGCCATAAATGGTTTTCTCAACATCAACCGGCTTAATACCAGGCTTTGGTAGTTGCTGCTGCCTTTCTGCTTTTACCAATCCATACATTTTTTCAATTTCTTTTCTTGCTTTTTCAGATTGGTTCCTGCCGATGTTGTGGGTGTTAATTCTGCGGCCATCTTGTTGGATAGTAGTGCTTACAATGTGTATATGCGGATGCCCGGCATCTTCATGTTTGTAAACGAGGTAGGGTTGGTTGCCAAATCCAATTCTTTCCATGTAGTCAGATGCAATTTGTAACAACTTACTTTCAGCCAGCTTTTCTGACGGGTCAAAGTTGAGTGAAACATGAAGGGTTTTTGTAGTTGCTCTTTCATTCAGACTGTTCAGCCTTTCAAAGCCATTTAGCTTTTGATAAAAATTCATATCCTTTGCATCTTTCAGATAATTAGCTGCATGAAGGCAAACAGCATTTCCTTTCTGCACTTTCTTTTCGTTGTAGTTGAGCGCAGCTTCAATACTTTTAGGTGTGGTTATTTTTGCAACCATTGCTCATAGAGTTGATTCATCCGTAATTTTATTTCTTCTACTTTGCTGATTAGCACTTTTTGTACCCCATCATACTGCTGCACCCAAACCCTGAACTCCGGTATCTTATCAAGCAGGTGCAATTTGTGTACTGCCTGGTTAAAATTATTACCGATGGCATTTAGTTCCTTTTTCAGGTTCAGCATATCCAGCAAAAAATCATCGGCGCTTTCATTTCTGTACTTTACTGTAAGAGGTTTTTGTAAGCTCAATTTTCTAACATAAGTACTCAGGTATCTTTCAGTAGTTTTTTTTCTGAATTTTTCAGCCTGTTCAAATTCAGTTTCATTCAT
>JAYWIB010000166.1:0-4132 GCA_043789265.1 Chitinophagaceae bacterium | reverse complement strand
TTCCGATAAGAGAGAGAGACGTAAGCAGCAGAATGCCAACTACAGAGGTAGTGCCGAGGTTACGAAATAAAACTGCCAATACAATAAGGCCAATATTGGCAGATACACAAAAGATGGTAACACTGCGATGGCTAAAACCGAGGTCGAGCAAAAAATGATGTATATGTGTTCTGTCGCCGCTAAAGGGTGAGCGCCTGTTTAAAATGCGCAGGCCAAATACACGAAGCGTATCAAACAGTGGCACTATCAATACTGCAAAACCTATGGCAGGTGCGGCTTCCATACTTATTTTAAGGTCGGGTGCACCGCCGGCAAAATTGATGAACTTGGTTACAAGAATGGCATTTACCAAACCTATCAGCAGCGAACCCGTATCTCCCATAAAAATTTTGGCAGGAGAAAAATTGTAAATCAAAAATCCGATTAGGCTGCCTGCAAGCGAAAATGCCATCACCGCATACATTAGCTGTCCGGCATAAAAAAAGTAACTGCCAAATACCAGTGCAGTTAACAAGCCGAGGCTGCCGGCAAGGCCATCTACCCCGTCAATTAAATTAAAAGAATTGATGATTACAATAAGAGTAAAAAGTGTAAAGATAATACTGGCAATATCCGGCAATTTACCGATGCCCAAAAAACCATGCATGTCGGTTATTTGCACACCTCCAAATTTTATAAGAATGCCTGCGGCAATAAGCTGACCAATAAATTTTTTGGCAGGAGATAAAACTAAAATATCATCTTTAATACCAAGAAAAAAAATGACAATGGCTGCGGCTGCATAATACTGCAGTAAAGAACTGCCGGAAGGGGCGCCAAGCATGGTGGCTAAAATAAACCCTGCAAAAATGCCTAAGCCACCCAGTGTGGGGATTACCATTTTATGTACCTTTCTTTCGTCAGGCTCATCAAACAATTTCTTTTCCCTTGAAACCTGTATAATGATGGGGATTGCAAAAAATGTAATCAAAAATGCCAAAACTCCACTAAGTATGATATTCTCCATGCGAGGGGTTTGATATTTTAAACTTCCACAAAAATATAATTCTTTTCTTTAGAAAAAAAACTGTATTCGTAATAAACTCAGCAGAACAAAAAGAAGTGTATGTATCTTTTGAAATTTAAGAAAAGGCAAAATATTTTTATGGATAAATAATTGTTTGGTTAAATAGTTAACGCAATTTAGGATATCTTATTACTAAAAAGAAAGGAAAATATTTTTACTTTGAAGATGTGTGTAATTAAAGTAGGTTTGCAATCCTTAAACAATGACAATGACCGATTTAAAAGGAATTGCCAGCCAGATACGAAGAGATATTGTGCGTATGGTGCATGGTGTTCAAAGCGGCCACCCCGGCGGCTCTTTGGGATGTACTGAATTTCTTACAGCCCTCTATTTTAAAATAATGAAACACCATCCGGCTTTTGATATGAATGGCACCGGAGAGGATTTATTTTTTTTAAGCAACGGACATATTTCTCCTGTATTTTACAGTGTACTTGCACGCAGTGGTTATTTTCCGGTGGACGAATTAAAAACATTTCGCAAGCTGAATAGCAGGCTACAGGGGCACCCTACCACACATGAGCATTTGCCGGGCGTACGTATAGCCAGTGGATCTTTGGGCCAGGGAATGAGTGTGGCTGCAGGAGCGGCCATTGCAAAAAAAATGAATAACGATGCTTCCATTGTATATTCCTTACATGGAGATGGCGAATTGAATGAAGGACAAAATTGGGAAGCTATTTTATTTGCGGCTCATCATAAACTGGATAACTTAATTTCCACCATTGACTGGAATGGCCAGCAAATAGATGGACCTACACATAAGGTAATGAACCTTGGAGATCTTGCTGCTAAATTTGAAGCCTTTGGCTGGGAAGTACTGCACCTGGTAAAAGGCAACGATATGGACGAGGTGGTAAATGCCCTGGAGCAGGCTAAAACTTTTACAGGAAAAGGCAAGCCGATTGTAATATTGATGAGAACCGGCATGGGCAGTGGGGTGGATTTTATGGAAGGCAGCCACGAATGGCATGGCATAGCACCCAATGATGAACAATTGCAAAAAGCACTTGCTCAGTTGCCGCAAACATTAGGTGATTATTAATTGAAATAAAAAATGGATGATTGCTTAGTTGTGTTCAATGGCACTAAGCTTTATACCAAAACCTTTGTAGTTATTTTGCACGCCGGGATTACCTCCCTGGAATTCCCAGTGTAAAAAGTTTTTATACACAAGACCAATTCCTTTTGCATAAGTTTCAATGCTGTATGTTTTTTCTGCAAACGATGTTCCTTCTATTAATGGATCGCCGAGTACATCATCTCTTTGCAGCACGGTAATGGTGTTTTCAAAATTCAGTTCCTCAGTGGAATAAGGTTCTCCCACTGACTGGTATACATAATCCCAGTCGTCAGTAAAATTGCTGGCAAAGCCAAATGCAGAATAAGGGTCATTGGGCAAAAAATTATTTCCCTTCCATGAAAAGTCATTTTGTATGGGCATTGCAAGCGGTATAAATTTCAGGTTATTATCAGCAAACTCCAGACTGCTTCCAGTATTTACGGCAGAAAAACTATTGTCTACCACCCAAGGCTTTGTTTCATCTTTTCTTATTTCCCTTGTGAGGTGAAAGGCGGTTCGCTTGCTGTTGTCTTTAAAAGAATCGGCCACTGTATACCTCACCTGGTAGCTGATAGTAGTGTCTCTTGTACCAAATGGCAGAAAAACAAAAGAGTCTAATTGGTAAACAATGTATTTACCCATTTCCATAGGAGCGTAATCCTGTATAGAAGGCAGGTTTAACTGGGCGGTTTCTTTTTTACAGGCACTGAAGCAAATCAGTAATAAAAGAAAACCTGCAGGTATAAATTTTTTGTTCATGCTGTTATGGGAGGTTACGTCATCAGACCAGTATTCTGTAAAATTAGCTGCACCTTTTTTATTCGGAAAGGAGCTGGGTTCTTTGTATTATTCCGCCCCCTGCCACATCATCACCTTCATAAAAAACCGCACTCTGCCCGGGAGCAATGCCTTTTACATTATTGTAAAAACGTACATTAACGCCGTTTTCGTATGTGTACAGATTGCTGAGTGCGCCTTTATCTTTATAGCGGATTTTTGTAATTGCTTCCATGCCTTCTGAAAGGCCATCGTATTTTAGCCAGTTTATTTTTGCTACATGCATTTCGCTGCCAAGCAAATCTGTTTCATCGCCCAGCACCACGGTATTGGTATCAGGGTCAATATGTGTTACAAAAGCAGGCTTGCCCAAAGCAATGTCCAAACCCTTGCGCTGCCCCACTGTATAAAAAGGATAACCCCTGTGTACGCCCAGCACCCTGCCTGCACTGTCAACAAAATTTCCACCGTTTACTTTTTCTTCCAGCCCCTGCACATTGCGTTTTAAAAAACCACGGTAGTCATTATCCGGCACAAAACATATTTCATAGCTCTCACTTTTTTTTGCCAGCTCGGGATAGCCAAAATCATGCGCCATCTGGCGGATGTCTTTTTTGTGATAAGTACCCAGCGGCAGCAATGTTCTGCTTAATAAATCCTGCTGCAGTCCCCACAATACATAACTCTGATCTTTGGTATCGTCTATTCCTTTGCGGATAAAATATCTTCCGTTGGTATGCTGATGTATTTGTGCATAATGACCGGTGGCAATAAAATCGCATCCCAATGCATCGGCTCTTTTAAGCAATGCCCGCCACTTGATATGCGTATTGCACATCACACAAGGATTGGGTGTGCGGCCAGCCATGTATTCTTCTACAAAATTATCAATTACAAAATCGCCAAACTCTTCCCTTATATCCAAAATAAAATGTGGAAAGCCATGCTGCACTGCTGCCTGTCTTGCATCATTAAAACTGTCGAGGTTGCAGCAGCCGGTTTCTTTTTTGCCCGTGGTGCCTGTGCTGGTTGCATAATCCCATGTTTTCATAGTAATGCCCACCACATCATACCCTTCTTTATGCAGCATCAGTGCAGCCACGGTGCTGTCAATGCCGCCGCTCATGGCCATCAATACTTTTCCTTTTTTGCTCATTGAATGCAAAGATATGATAAGAGGATGCTGGAGGGAGGTGTGGGATTTTTGAGATAGGGAAATAATGGTA
>JAYWIB010000165.1:0-15463 GCA_043789265.1 Chitinophagaceae bacterium | reverse complement strand
CTTCTTATCATCCGGAAAGTTGTCCTGCTGCATCTTCTGTCATTTTAAAATTTCATGGTAAAAAAGGAAAGAAAGATGTTGAGCTGCACTGGAGTGATGGTGGAATAAGGCCTGAAAGACCGGAGGAATTATTGCCCGATGAAGTAATGGGCGACCCCGATGGAAGCGGTGGAGTAATTATAGAAGGTACCAAAGGAAAAATAATGTGCGGCACTTATGGCAGCTACGCAAAATTATTACCTACCTCCAGAACGCATACAGTAAAAGTCCCCCAAGCTATAGAAAGGGTGCCAGAGGGACATTATGTACAATGGGTAAACGCATGCATTGCCGGCTACGGAAAAAAGAAATTAAGCTCTTCCTTTGATTATGCAGGCCCGCTTACAGAATCCATATTATTAGGCAACCTTGCTTTAAGAAGCTGGAATATAAAAAGTGCAGATGGCAAAAGTTTTCCCGGAAGAAAAAAATTATTGTGGGATTCTGAAAATATGAAGATTACCAATTTTGACGAAGCCAATCAATTTGTAAAAAGAGCATACAGGGAAGGATGGAATCTGAATGCATAAATAGGTTGCCCGTTACATTTATTTAATTTTTTCAGTGATAATGAATCAGATAATTTTAATTTCTTATTAATCAATAAAAAACATTCTTTAGAAATGAACAGAAAACTTCGCATGGGAATGATTGGTGGAGGCAAAGATGCTTTCATTGGTGCTATTCACCGCTATGCTGCTAATTTGGATGGAAAGATTGAACTCGTTTGTGGTGCATTGAGCATAAGTCCCGATGTGGCAAAAGAATCCGGTAAAGAATTATTTCTTGCAGATGACCGCATTTATACATCGTACGAAGAAATGCTGCATGCCGAAAGTGCTTTGCCTGCTGATAAGCGCATGGACTTTGTAACCATCGTTACGCCAAACTTTGCACACTTTGCACCAGCTATGATGGCGCTTGACAAAGGCTTTAATGTAGTAATTGAAAAGCCCATCACCTTTACACTTGATGAGGCAATGCAACTAAAACAAAAAGTAGAAGAAACCGGGTTGCTGCTTTGTCTTACACACACCTACTCAGGCTACCCGATGGTAAAGCAGGCACGTGCCATGGTGCAGGAAGGTGCATTGGGAAAAATAAGAAAAATATGGGTGGAATATCCGCAAGGCTGGCTAAGCAAGCTTAGTGAAAGAGAAGGCAATGCACAGGCCGCCTGGCGTACCGATCCAAAGAAAAGCGGCAAGAGCGGCAGCATGGGAGATATTGGCACACATGCAGCCCACCTGGCAGAATATATTTCTGGCCTTAAAATTACAAAGCTATGTGCGGACCTGAACATAATGGTGGAAGGAAGAATGCTGGATGATGATGGAAATGTATTGCTGCGTTTCGATAATGGAGCCACTGGTGTACTGATGGCATCGCAAGTGGCAGCAGGGGAAGAGAATGCTTTAAAAATCCGTATGTATGGTGAAAAGGGCGGACTGGAATGGCAGCAGATGGAGCCCAATACACTGATAGTAAAATGGCTGGATCAGCCTGCGCAAATTTTACGTGCCGGTGCTAATTATACAAATGCATTGAGCAGCTTTGCCACCGGCAATTGCCGCACACCAGGCGGCCATCCTGAAGGTTACCTGGAAGCTTTTGGAAACATTTATAAAAATTTTGCCGCTGCGTTGTCAGCAAAATTGGATGGTACCGACCCCACTCAGCAGGCATTGGATTTTCCTGGCGTAAATGATGGAATAAGAGGAATGGCATTTATTGATACTGCGGTGGCATCATCGGTATCGGAGGAAAAGTGGACGGCTTTTGTGGTGTAGGCAGAGAAAATTTTTGCACGCAGAGGGGCAGAGGTCGCAGAGATTATTTGCACGCAGAGGAGCAGAGGTCGCAGAGATTATTTGCACGCAGAGGGGCAGAGGACGCAGAGATTATTTGCACGCAGAGGGGCAGAGGACGCAGAGATTATTTGCACGCAGAGTAGCAGAGGTCGCAGAGATTATTTGCACGCAGAGGGGCAGAGGACGCAGAGATTATTTGCACACAGAGTAGCAGAGGTCGCAGAGATTATTTGCACGCAGAGGGGCAGTGGACGCAGAGATTATTTGCACGCAGAGTAACAGAGGTCGCAGAGATTATTTGCACAGCGAGGGGCAGTGGACGCAGAGATTATTTGCACGCAGAGGGGCAGTGGACGCAGAGATTATTTGCACGCAGAGGGGCAGAGGACGCAGAGATGGAATTTTTTTGTCATGGAAATAAATGAGATTACTGGAATTATTATTGAAGAGTCAATCCGCATCCATAGAGAAATTGGACCGGGTTTAATAGAATCTGTTTATGAAGAGTTATTGTATTACCGGCTATCAAAACACCGAAACCTGAAAGTAAGCCGGCAGGGTATAGTGAACCTGATTTATGAAGACATAACAATGGATATAAACCTGCGTTACGATTTAATAGTGGAAGATAAGGTACTCGTAGAATTAAAATCGCAGGAGACAGTGCCACCTGTAGCTTACAAAATTTTAAAAACTTATTTAAAGCTTACAAATATTTCAATAGGATTATTAATAAATTTTAATGTAGAAATTTTAAAAGATGGCATCAAACGAATAGCAAATAATTATGTAGAATAAAAAAAACTCAGCAGCCTCAGCATAGAAACGACAAAGCAGCTCAGCGCACTCTGCTCCTCTGCGTGGGAAAAAAATCAGCACACCCTGCGAGGGGAAAAACAAAGGCGCTCAGTGCTCTCCGCTTCTCTGCGTGGGATAAAAAAACAATCACTTCCTGCGAGGGAAAAACAAAGCAGCTTAGCGCACTCTGCTCCTCTGCGTGGGAAAAAATCAGCACACCCTGCGAGGCGAAAAACAAAGGCGCTCAGCCTCCTCTGCGTGGGAAAAAAATCAGCACACCCTCCGAGGGGGAAAACAAAGGCACACAGCCTCTCTGCGTGGGATAACAAAAAACACTCTGCCTGAAACAAAAAAAATAAATTATGACAACAATCAAAGGCCCCGGAATTTTTCTAGCCCAATTTATGGGAGACAAGCCTCCCTTCAACAGTTTGGAAGCCATTTGCAAATGGGCAGTATCCTTAGGCTTTAAAGCCATACAGATACCCACCTGGGATGCACGTCTAATTGATTTGCAGCAGGCAGCAGAAAGCAGTGCCTATGCGACAGAATTAAAAGGAAAAATAAATTCATACGGTTTGGAAATATCCGAACTGTCCACTCATCTGCAGGGGCAACTGGTGGCAGTAAACCCTGCATACGATGCCATGTTTGATGCCTTTGCGCCGGATGCAGTAAAAGGCAACAGCAAAGAAAGAACAGCATGGGCAGTGCAGCAATTAAAATATGCAGCAAAGGCTTCGCAGAACTTAGGACTGAATGCTCACGCCACTTTCAGCGGATCTTTGCTGTGGCATACTTTTCATCCCTGGCCACAGCGGCCCGATGGGCTGGTGGAAGAAGGATTTAAAGAGCTGGCAAAAAGATGGCTGCCGCTTTTAAATTATTTTGATGAGTGTGGTGTGGATGTATGTTATGAAATTCATCCGGGTGAAGATTTGTTTGACGGCATTACCTACGAAATGTTTTTAGAAAAAGTAGACAATCATGCAAGGGCATGCCTGCTGTACGACCCTTCGCATTTTGTACTGCAGCAACTGGATTATATTCAGTACATAGATTTTTATCATCAGCGCATAAAAGCTTTTCATGTAAAGGATGCAGAATTTAACGGTACCGGAAAGCAGGGCACTTTTGGGGGATACCAAAGCTGGGCTAACCGTGCAGGCCGCTACCGATCACCGGGAGACGGGCAAATAGATTTTAAAACTATCTTTAGCAAACTAACCCAATATGATTATAAAGGCTGGGCTGTAATGGAATGGGAATGCTGCATCAAACATCCCGAAGACGGAGCAAAAGAAGGCGCCCTATTTATTCAGAACCATATCATCCGTGTTACAGAAAAAGCCTTTGATGATTTTGCAGGTACTTTGCCCGATGAAAAATTAAACAGGCGTATATTGGGGCTTGATTTGTAAATACATTTATAACAACACAAACCATTTAGAAAATGAAAACAATTTTTATTGCTGCTGCATTGTCCGCTGCATTATTTTCATGCGGAGGCGGCAACAAAAAAGAAAGCAATGCTGCTGACACTGCTGCAGAAAAAAAAGAAGAACCTGCAGCCGCAGCCAATCCGCTGGAAGATAAGGCCCTTGCACTTATTGGACAATCGGACTGCATCACCTGTCATAAAATCAATGAAAAAATTACGGGACCAGCATACATAGATGTGGCCGGTAAATATGAAAACACTGAAGCCAATGTGAGCATGCTGGTGGAAAAAGTAATAAAAGGAGGGCAGGGTAACTGGGGCAGTATTCCCATGGTGGCGCACCCCAACTTATCTAAAGAAGATGCCACTACCATGGTGCAATATATTTTATCATTAAAAAAATAACTACAATGAAATTACTTGCCCTTACTGCGCTGGCTGCAGTTTTATCTTCATGCAATAACACCGGCAGCAGTGATGCAGCAATTAAAGACAGCATGGCAACAATACATAATGAACCGGACAGCGGATGGATTGTATTGTTTGATGGTAAAACAACCAATGGTTGGCATACATATGGAAAAGCTGCGGCAGACAGCGCATGGAAAGTGGCAGATGGCGCTTTATGTCTTGATACAGCACACAAGGAAGGCGGGCAGATAAAAGGTGGCGGTGACATTGTAACCGATGAAAGCTTTGAAAACTTTCATTTCAAACTCGATTGGAAAATTTCTCCCAGCGGCAACAGCGGCATTATTTTTTTAGTAAATGAAGACACAGCAAAATATGACCATGTATGGAAAACCGGGCCTGAAATGCAGGTGCTGGATAATAATGGTCATCCCGATGCAAAAATTCCAAAACACCGTGCAGGTGATTTGTACGATTTAATTTCTTCCGCAAAAGAAATGGCCAAACCGGTTGGCGAATGGAATACGGCAGAAATAATTGTAAACAAGGGCAGGCTGGATTTGGTGCTGAACGGCACCACTACTGTATCCACCACACTGTGGGATGAAGCATGGAAAAAATTAATTGCAGGCAGCAAGTTTGCCAGCATGCCGGGCTTCGGCACCTTTACCAGCGGAAAAATTTCATTGCAGGATCATGGCAACATGGTTTGGTTTAAAAACATTGTGATTAAAAAGCTGTAATGAACACTGCATATTTTTATCAGCCATCTGCCCGTAGCGGATGGCTTTTATTTTTATCTTACAGCCAGATGGAAATGAATGATGAATATTTTATGCAGCAGGCGCTTAAAGAAGCCCGCCGGGCTTTTGATGAAGATGAAGTGCCGGTAGGTGCAGTAATAGTAATGAACAAACAAATAATTGCAAGAGGATATAACCAGGTGGAAAAACTTACAGACAGCACAGCACATGCAGAAATTATTGCATTAACGGCGGCCTTTAATTTTTTAGGCAGCAAATATTTACCTGATGCCACTATGTATGTGTCGCTGGAGCCATGCGTAATGTGCAGCGGCGCACTGTACTGGAGTAAAATAAGCAGGGTGGTGTATGGCGCCACTGATGACAAGAACGGATATCATTGTATTACCGGCAGTCATTCACCATTTCATCCTAAAACAATATTGCAGGCTGGCATACTTGCAGATGAATGTGCAGCGCTGATGAAAAATTTTTTTAAATCGAAACGGTGAATAGTATGATTCCGTTTTAAAATAGGGTATGTATTAAGCAAAGCCTGTTTACATTTGTATTCCAAAATTTATTCGCAAAAAATAATTATCCTGATTAAATAATACTGCTGCTTGAATAATATTGCTGAAATAATGGAGAGGCTGAAAAGAGTAGTTGCTGAAAACAACAGCCTTGCAGCAAAGCTGGACGAGTGCCGGCATACTATTGCCCTGCGTGATAAGGAAATTGATATGCTGCATACAATGGTGGCAGACGCACGTGCAGCAAGAAGTGCAACGGATAATAAAATGGAAGAACTGAACCTGCTGCAGAATTATATCGCTGAAATTAAGGAAGTAATGCAAAACGCATCGCTGGAGAATAATGCAAACCATACAGCACCTGCATCCGCAGCAGTAAATGATGAAATGGACGAATTGAAAGAACTGAATGCTTACCTGAGTGTACAGCTAAAAGAATTAAAAGCAGAAGCAGCATCGCTGAAAGAGCGCAATAAATTACTGGAGCAAAAATCGGCAAACGTTGCAGAGCTGCAGAGCAAACTCAATATGGCGATTGAAGAAAGAGACGGCTGGAAAAATTATGTAATGAGTAAAGGATAAACATAACAATGCAAAGTATAGCAGACATCAGGAAAGAATATAAATTACAAGTACTCGACGAGCATCTGGCAGAAAAAAATGCCCTGGACCAGTTTGATAAATGGTGGAGCGATGCCATTAGCAGCGGCATTGAAGAAGTAAACGCCTGCACCCTGGCTACCGCCAATGCAGCGGGGAAGCCATCTGCAAGAATAGTTTTGCTGAAAGGCTACGATGCGGATGGCTTTGTTTTTTTTACAAATTACGAAAGTCATAAAGGAAAAGAACTGGCTGTAAATCCATACGCCTGCATGGTATTTTTTTGGAAAGAACTGGAGCGGCAGGTGAGAATAGAAGGCACTGTAAAAAAAATCAGTGAAGGAGAAAGTAATGCCTATTTTAATTCCCGTCCGCAGGGCAGCCGCATTGGTGCCTGGGCCTCACCGCAGAGCCAGATAATTGAGAGCCGCAAAATAATTGAAGAAAACGCAGCAATGTTTGAAGCAAAGTTTGAGGGCAGTACTATTGCCAGGCCAGCCTGTTGGGGAGGTTATTGCCTTCAGCCTGCAATGATAGAATTTTGGCAGGGCCGCCCAAGCCGCCTGCACGACAGACTTCAGTACAACAAAGAACCAAATGGCTGGAAGATGCTAAGGCTAGCGCCCTGACAGTCATACAAAAACCAACGGCTGATGATAACATCCGCCGTTAGCTGTATAGATTGATTACTTTTTCGTGGGCGCTGCTTTCTTAGTAACTTTTGCAGGCCTTGTTTTTCCGAAAGATCCCTTATTGATTTTACCTTTTTTCGTTTTTATATCTCCACGTCCCATAATAAAATGTTTTTTTGATTTGTTTAAATTGATTAAAAAAAGCAAGGCATACCATACGCCTTGCTTTTTACTGTGGTTGCGCCTGCATTACAATTTGGCAGATAATTCTTTACCAGCTTTGAACTTAGCAACTTTTTTAGCTTTGATTTTAATAACAGCACCAGTCTGAGGATTGCGGCCATTACGGGCAGCCCTTTTAGATACTGAAAAAGTACCAAAACCAACAAGTGTTACCTTGTCACCTTTTTTAAGGGTTTTAGTTACTGCATCTACAAATGCATCTAATGCTGCGTTGGCTTGTGTTTTTGTTACGCCTGCATCATCGGCAACTTTTGCAATTAATTCTGCTTTGTTCATAGTTATTTTTTTGAAAATTTTTAAGTGTAACAAATATAGACGGTTTTTAATTGCAACAAAATTTTTTTGAAAAAATATTATTGCCCCAATTATGCTGAAAACCGCAAGCAATAAGGGATGCAGGCAATCAGGCACTTTGGTTACTTCCGGTAATTAATTAAGCAGTGTCAATGAAAATGAGTGCTGGCAAGGATTTCAGGCTGTGCCGCCTAAAATCCACTCCCCATGCGGCTTTTGGAGTAATATACAAACGTTTTGGATTCGCAAATTAAATAATTTTTGTTTTGCACATTTAGTTAACAACCTGCAGCAGCGACCGGAACGCAATAAATTTATCGCCCCATTTATCAAAAGATTTTTGCCGCAGCACAGCGGCAAATTTTTCTGTATAAAAATTATAAGCCGCTTTGCTCTCAGCAAAATATTGTACGGCATAGGTAGGGCCTTCGCTGTCATCTGTTTCAAGGAGTCTTACAATAACGGCTTTTGAAAAACAACCGGTAGCCAGCACTTCGGGTACATGCTCTTCTTTTAACCACCGTAACCAGCTATCGTGGATGGAGTGAGAAATTTTTATTGTGACGTTGTAAATAAACATGCATTTAATTTTTTATTTCCACATATACAGGGCAGTGATCACTGTGTTTTACATCAGGAAAAATATCAGCATCCTTTAATTGTTTTTTTAATGGCTCAGTAACTGCAATATAATCTATACGCCAGCCTTTGTTATTGAGCCGTACGCTGGGGAAACGCTGGCTCCACCAACTGTAGCGGTGCGGCTCCGGGTGAAACTGGCGGAATGTATCTATCCATCCGCTGCTCAAAAATTTTGTCATCCATGCTCTCTCTTCAGGTAAAAAGCCCGATGAATTTTTATTGCCTTTGGGATCATGAATGTCAATTTCCTGGTGGGCAATATTGTAATCTCCCACTAAAATAATTTTTGGATATTTTTTTTTCAGTTTGTGTAAATAATTATAAAATTCATTCAGCCACACCCATTTAAACTGCTGCCGCTCATCGCCGCTTGTACCTGAAGGAAAGTAGGCGTTTATTAAACGGATATCACCAAAATCAAGTTGTATCACCCTTCCTTCATCATCACTTACTGCATGCCCATTGCCATAAGTTATCTGGTCAGGTTTTATTTTGGAAAATACAGCCACACCGCTGTATCCTTTTTTTTGTGCGCTAAACCAGTGGTGGTGAAAGCCCATGGCCTCCAGTTGTTTTACATCCACATCACCCTGTGCAGCTTTAATTTCCTGCAGGCAAATAACATCTGCAGGATTTGTTTTTAACCAGTCAATAAAACCTTTTTTGATGGCGGCACGTATGCCGTTTACATTGTAGGAAATGATACGCATGTGGGTTCTTATTTTTTAAAGAATGGACTGAAGAAATTTTTTAGTGGAAGTAGAAATTCATGATTCAAATTCCAGTGATTGGTATTCTGATAATTTCTGAATTCCTCTTTTCGCATGTCCCGTGCTTTTTCATCCTTAAAATTATCAATAAGAACCATGTCCAAGTAAGAATAAATTCTGGAATCATTCAGTTTTTTAGGGTAAATGGAAATACATTTTTTCATACTCAAGAAAACAGCCCATCAGTTTCCTGTCAACGGCAATTTCAGTAAGTGCATCTTCAAGATTTCCATTAGATGAATCATTTGGAAAAAGAAACAGGCTTACGGGAATATTGTAATGTCTAAAGTCATCAAGAATTTCAGCCCTGTTTTTATTGAAATCATCATCGCTGTCCGCAATCAAAATGGTTTGCTTTTGGTTGTCAACATTTTTTCTAATGAAAGCATTTAATTCGCCATTTGCCTTATAACCTGTCCTTCCGCCCAAAGCACCAAAGTCATCGTTGGCAAGTTTTAGCCCGTGAATTGCTTCAATATAATCACTAAGAAATTTGATGTCAGCTTTGCTTTCAGTAAAGATTTTGAAATCGGGCATGGGCTATCTTATTTCGCTTTCAGCTAAAATGGCATTTTCAAATTCTTCAAATTTCATAGTGTATCCCATTAAGCCGCTTTTTGTTTCTGCAAGATGTATAATCCTGCCTTCGCTTTGCATGCCTGTTTCCTCTAGGGCAGTTATAAAATTTTCGATGCACTCTTTTGAATGTGTGGTTGCAAAAATTTGCTTTTTTTCATCTTTTGCAACAAGCAGCAGGGATTTGGTAAAATCTTTAAGGTGGCTGTGATGTACCCCTGCATCAAGCTCGTCTATCATTAACCGGTTATAATCATGATGGGTTGAGAAAAGAGAGAGTAGTATTCTAAAAAGCTTAACGGTGCCATCTCCATAGGTTGCCAAGGGCAATAATGCATTTTTTCCTTTTTCAGCAATAAGCAAAATAGGACTGGATGAATAACTTGCATTCACTTCTATGTTTCTGATGTTTTTTAAAATGTTTGAAAGTGCTTTAATTAGGTTTTCTTTTTTGTCTACAAATAGCTGTATATACTTTGAGTATTCTTCAGTTAATTCATGCTGGTAAAGAGAGCCAAATGGTACATAGGGGATATTTAAATCAAATCCATGTTTATTCAAATTAAACTCAATAGCTGAACCTTTTTCCTTTGGGTCTAGCAAGTCCAAATCTTTAAGAGGTATAGTAAAAGCTAATATTTCAAACTCGTTTATTTTAGATAATTTGACTATGTAGTCCTTGCCCGAATCGCCATAACACAATAGTTTAATCGAAATTGTTTGAGGGTAATTTTTGAAATCAAATGGAAAATACTGGTGCAAAAAAGATTGCTTTAAATCTTGATTCCTCCTTACGTGATAATTAATGCTGCCTAATGATTGATAGAATATTCTTAAAGGTCTACTTACGCACAATGCTTCAAGTAAAGAAGTTTTACCAACATTGTTATCACCAATGATTAAATTGAATTGACCAAGATTGTGAATTTTTAAATCTGTGAATTTTTTAAATCCGCTTACCTCAAATGATTTTAAATGATTGTCTTCCATATATTAAAAGTATAAAATAAAACTACCCAAAATTCTCCTAAACATTATTTTCTTGTCAATGGGAATATCTTACTCCAATACCGGCCTCAGCCATCTTGTTGCATCTTCTATACTCATCCCTTTCCTTGCAGCATAGTCTTTTAACTGGTCTTCATTTATTTTACCCACACCAAAATATTTACTTTCAGGATGGGCAAGGTACCAGCCGCATACAGAAGAGGCAGGGTACATAGCCAGAGATTCAGTTAATGTAATTCCTGTTGCTTCTTTGCCACCCAGCAAATCAAACAGCTTGTATTTTTCTGTATGATCGGGGCAGGCAGGATAACCCGGCGCAGGGCGTATGCCATTATATGCTTCTTTAATTAATTGTTCATTGGTAAGGCTTTCATTTTTTTCATAACCCCAAAATTCTTTTCTTGTTCTTTCGTGCAGGCATTCTGCAAAGGCTTCAGCCAAACGATCTGCCAAAGCCTGCAGCATAATTTTATTATAATCATCATGCTCCGATTCAAAACGTTTGATGTGTTCTTCTATGCCTTTTATAGTAACAGAAAAAGCGCCGATGAAATCAGCCCCCTGTCCCCCAAGGGGGGAACTTAGATTGTTACTGTATTTAATGCTGTGGCGTTTATTCAATTCATTAGAGAGCGTTTCTAATACTTTGCCGGTTTGTTTGATTACGCTATCATTTGTAAAGCGGATTACTTTAAATCCTTTTTCTTCAAGCCATGCGGTTCTTATTTCGTCTGAAGATTTCTTTTCCGGCAACTGATGAATTGAGCCATTAATTTCTATTACAAGCTGCCTGTCCAGGCAAACAAAATCAGCAATATAGGTTCCTATTATATGCTGCCTTCTGAATTTGAAATTTTCAAACTGCTTTGATTTTAATTTTTCCCAAAGTAAACGCTCCGCTTCAGTTGGTTTGTTGCGGTTATCTAAAGCAAATTGTTTTAATAAAGGATAAACAATTGGCTCGGCCATTTCATATCCGAAGCCTACACTATCCACCCCTTCCCCTTGGGAAGGGGCTTTAGCAGAATCTTTAATTATTGAACTGGTTGTTGGGGTTGGGCTTGGTGCAATAAAATCTGCCAATGACAAATTAGCCTGTCCATCTGCTTTTTTAATTTGCTGTCTTAAAGATTCAAGATGAATTTTTTTACTGCCGTTGATAACTTCAATTGTATCCGGAGCAATTTTAGTTGCTTCCCAAAAACCAATACAGCCTTTAGCGGTTAACCATTTTTCATTTATAATTTTATCAAGCAATGCATTGGCATCATTGTACAATGCCGTTGCTTCTTTGCCTACTTTTTCATCGCTCAATATCTGCGGAAATTTGCCATGCAGTTCCCATGCAATAAAGAATGGCTGCCAGTCAATGTATTTTCTTAATTCACCTAAATTATAATTGTCAAATTGCTTTGTTCCGGTAAATGTTGGTGCAATAGGTGTGTAAGAAGCCCAGTCAATTTTTGTGGCGTTGGCTTGCGCTTCCGCAAAAGGCAACAATTGTTTTACAGATTTTCTGTTTCCAAAATCTTCTTTAAGCTGGCTGTATTCCTTTTGTATGTTTTGAAGAAACTCCTGCTTTTGTTCTTTGTTTAATAAGCTGCCGGCAACAGTTACACTCCGGCTTGCATCCAGCACATGAATTACGCCATTATCGTACTGCCCCGCAATCTTTACTGCAGTATGCATTCGGCTGGTAGTAGCGCCACCAATTAGCAATGGTTGTTTCATCCCACGCCTTTTCATTTCATGCGCCACATGCACCATCTCATCAAGCGACGGCGTTATCAATCCTGATAAACCAATTATATCTGCTCCAAACTTTTCTGCTTCATCCAAAATTTTATCAGCAGGCACCATCACACCCATGTCTTTTACCTCGTACCCATTACAACCCAGTACAACACCTACAATGTTTTTTCCAATATCATGCACATCGCCCTTTACGGTTGCCAGTAAAATTTTTGCCGCTCCGGCAGATTCTTCATTTACTGTGCCTGCTGCAAGGTGTGCCTGTTTTCTGTCTTCTTTTTCCTGTTCAATATATGGTGTTAATACAGCCACACTTTTCTTCATCACCCTTGCACTCTTTACAACCTGCGGCAAAAACATTTTACCGCTGCCAAACAAATCTCCCACCACATCCATGCCTGCCATCAACGGGCCTTCTATCACCTCCAGAGGTTTGGAATATTTTTGTCTTGCTTCTTCTGTATCTGCCTCTATATAATCTGTAATGCCATTTACCAGTGAATGTTTTAATCTTTCTTCCACCGTGCCGGTGCGCCACACTTCATTCTTTTCTGTAACCTTTCCTCCTGCCTTTACGGTTTCTGCAAATGCAATTAGTTTTTCTGTGGCTTCATTGTTATCATTGTTGCGGTTCAGAATTACATCTTCACACAATTGTTTCAGTTGCGGTTCTATTTCATCATACACTACCAGTTGCCCGGCATTTACAATGCCCATATCCATGCCTGCTTTAATTGCATAAAACAAAAACACACTGTGCATGGCTTCCCTTACATGCTCATTGCCACGGAAGGAAAAAGACAAATTACTTACACCGCCACTGATTTTTGTCAATGGCATCAGTTGTTTTATTTCTTTGGTTGCTTCGATGAAATCAACACCATAATTATTGTGCTCTTCCAAACCTGTGGCTATTGCAAAAATGTTTGGATCAAAAATGATGTCCTGCGGATAAAAGCCCACCTGCTCCGTTAATATTTTGTACGCCCTGTGGCATATCTGTACTTTCCTGTCTTTAGTATCTGCCTGCCCCACTTCATCAAATGCCATTACAATTACTGCAGCGCCAAACATTTTGCAGGTGATTGCCTGCTCAATAAACTTTGCCTCTCCTTCTTTCATTGAGATGGAGTTTACAATGCACCTGCCCTGCACACATTTTAATCCGGCTTCAATAATTTCAAATTTGGATGAATCAATCATTACCGGAATTTTGGCAATGTCTGGTTCGCTCTGCAGCAGGTTTAAAAATGTTGTCATGGCCTGCACCCCATCCAGCAATGCATCATCCATGTTTACATCAATTACCTGGGCACCGTTTTCCACCTGCTGCCTTGCAACACTTAGCGCTTCTTCATATTTGTTATCACGGATAAGGCGTGCAAACTTTTTACTGCCGGTTACGTTTGTACGCTCCCCAACATTAACAAAGTTTGTTTCCGGACGAACGATTAATGGTTCCAGTCCGCTGAATCTTGAATATGGTTTGATTTTGTTCATTATTCTTTTTTTGTTACCAGCTTTACTATCTCAACTGAGCGACAGTGGCGACAGTTTATCCCCATTTTTCGGAACTCCGTTCAAAATTTATTTTTCAATTAAGTACTTATGAATTTTCCTTTACAATTTTCAGCAACTGCTTTTCAGGAAAATAAATTCTGTACTTGCTTGCAAAAATCTGTTTGTTGTCTTTACCTAAAGTATATTTTATAGTGCTTTCTTTTTTATTGCGGCAAAGTATAATGCCGATGGTTTTATTTTCTTCCGGCGCTTTCAGTTCTTCGTCATAGTAATTTACATACATCTGCATTTGCCCTAAATCTTTATGCTGCAGTGTGCCAATCTTTAAATCAATTAATACAAAGCAACGAAGCAGCCGATTATAGAAAACCAAATCAATCGGGTAATCTTGCCCATCAATCCGCAATCTTTTTTGCCGCTCTACAAATAAAAAACCTTTGCCCAGTTCTTTTAAAAAATGTTCCAGCTTATCAATGATGGCGCTTTCCAAATCGCTTTCACTATATGCCTCTTTTACAGGCAGGTTTAAAAATTCAAGAATGTACGGGTCTTTGATAATGTCAGCAGGCTTTTCTATCACTTGCCCTTTTTTGCTTAGCTCTTTTACTTTCTTTTTATCACGGCTTAAAGCAAGCCGTTGAAATAATGCAGAATTATATTGGCGCTTTAATTCTCTTAAACTCCATGTTTCTGTTCTTGCTTCTATTTCATAAAAACGTCTTTCGTTCCAGTCTTCAATATTTGTAAGGAAGGTATAATGCGACCATGTAAGTTTAAAAGGGGATAAATCTAATTTCCGGGACAGTGTCTCGGATTTGTTTGATGATTTTAATTTCCGAGACACTGTCTCGGATTTCTCATTTTTTAAAATATGCATGTTATAATCGTCTTTGTAAACGATATAGAACTTACGCATGTTCTCCAGGTTGTCAACTGAAAAACCCCTGCCTAAAGTATACGCTAATTTATCAGATAATTTTTTGAGTGTTTCTTTTGCATACACAGCCCTGTTGCTTCCCTGTTGTTCATGCTCTACTATCAATCTTCCTGCATGAAAATAAGTTTCAACCAATGTAATGTTTGCAACATGGTACAGTTCACGCCTTGATTGCTCAATGAGTGTTTTAATGTTTTTAAACAGTTGTATGGTTGTTGTTTTTTTCATTAGCCCTCCTAACCTCCCCGAGGAATAAGCACGTAAAATTTTATAGTGCTTCTTCTAATACAGGCAGTCGCCTTGGTTCTATATTTTTTACATAATCTGCAATATGCTTGATATGGTCTGGCGTGGTACCACAGCAACCACCAACAATATTTACCAAGCCTTCTTTTGCCCAGTCTTCTAAAAAGTGCCCTGTTTCATCAGGCCTTTCATCATATTCTCCCATGGCGTTTGGCAGACCGGCATTCGGATAAGCCGATACATAACAGTTTGCAATCTGGCTCAACTCTTCAATGTGCGGCCGCATTTCTTTTGCACCCAATGCACAATTCAAACCAACGCTCAATGGCCTGGCGTGCATTACAGAAATATAAAACGCTTCCAGTGTTTGTCCGCTCAATGTTCTTCCGCTTGCATCGGTGATAGTTCCGCTAATCATGATGGGCAGAGCCCCTCCTAACCGCCCCTGAGTGGAGGAATTTGCGCC
>JAYWIB010000164.1:0-4142 GCA_043789265.1 Chitinophagaceae bacterium | reverse complement strand
TCTTCTGAAACGTAATATTTGGATCCGTAAGAGTATTTAATGTGAATACAAAAACACAATATAGTAGCCATACACAAACATGCTTAGCCCAAAGTGGCATTTTTGTTAAGGCTAAATATTCCATACCAAAATTTATTTATTGCTAATATTAAACTATCAATTAAGCACATACCAAAACTTTGCTTTTATAAAGTTCTGCAAATTCTGCAATAAAAATTTGATTTCTCACTATTGGTTCCATCAAGGACATATTCAAAACGTCATATACCGAATCACTTATTCGATAAGATTTGTAATTACTTTTTTTGAATAAAAAACTATCCTTAATTATTTTAAAGATACCAAAGCAAGACGAATTAAAGCGAAACCTATCATTTGCTTCAGGAAGAATTGTAGATTCAC
This sequence comes from Chitinophagaceae bacterium, assembly GCA_043789265.1. Classification (GTDB taxonomy): domain Bacteria; phylum Bacteroidota; class Bacteroidia; order Chitinophagales; family Chitinophagaceae; genus Ferruginibacter. The sequence continues at coordinate 3,740 of JAYWIB010000164.1, read as the reverse complement.
TCATATTGTCAAAAATATTTTCTGTTGTATCAGCTACTTTGTGTAGATACAACCAAGCTTCCCATTGTTCAGGATATTTTTTGATTATTGGTGCTATTAAATTATAAATATTTTGTGTTGTGCTTTTTATAAATGTATCTCTATCCTGCTCGCTATCTGAAAATATTGGATCGAAAAATTTTAGTTTTATTTCATTTAATGATTCTCTGTAAGATGCTACAGTTAAGATAGGTACCTGCATGGTATGTGCGAGAAAGCCAATGCCCTGTCTTGCAAAAATTTTTTTATTTAGAAAATTTATTACGCAATTATTATTATTATTTATAGTTTCATTTCCTGACCCTGAATTACCGTCAATATAAATCACGAGGTTTCTTCCATTTTTTAGATCTCTGATCATTTGTAAAAGCGAATTCGGGGATTCTGCATCAATAAGTTTTAACGCTTCTTGATTGTTTTCACTTTTGTTTAATTCATTAAACATTTCCTTAAAAGAAGATCCTTGAGTTGCAATAACGTCTTTTGAAACTACCAGCGAATATGGGATTTTATTTTTTGCAAGAAAGAGATTTATTAGCCTATAAGATCCGGTATGAAATGTACAGACTATTGATGTTCTTTTTTTTAGCAAATTCCATATTTGGGCATTAAGATTTTCGTAGGCCACATAGTCAGGAAGTTCATAAAAAGATTGCTCAAACATACTTAATTTCTGATGTATAAATATATTCTTAAAAATTTGTGTATGCTCTTCCTGAGGAATATTTGGGAGATAATTTGACAGGCATGCACTAACTATATTAAATTTCGCAATCATTATATCTTCCTGCCACACTTTCGATTTTTTGCTAAAATTGTTTACGATTTCATTTCGTTGAATTAGGTATTCTTCTAACCGCATATGTCCAAAATTTAAGTTTATTATTATCTTCAATGGAAGATGAATTCACTAAGTAAAAAAGGAACCTGTAAAGATTCCCAATTCAAATTATCCGCATCCACTTTGCGATGTAGTTATTCAGTTCCTATTAGAGAGTAATTGTCGCAAGAGGGAGAATTTAAAATATCTGCACCATCGCCAATTATCATTCTAAAAATTTCAACTAGTCCAGATACAGTTGTTTCGGTTTTAAAAATACTTTCAACAGTGTTCATACTTTAAGTTTTTGAGTTTTGTTAGATTTAAAACACAAACATCTAAATAGTTTAAAAACGTTTAAAGTCTATTACGTGAAATTGAACTTGCTGTATGTGAAAAATTCAAAAAATTTAAGTAAGCTTCTCATACACCTTAGCACTGAAGTCCCTGCAGGGTTTTCATAAGCTTACATTTTGAGCCATAAAAAACAATCAGTGAAACCCTGCCTTTCGTCAGGCAGGCCCGACGATTAAAAGAGCCGGCCTAATAATAAACCCCATCTAAAAATCTTTGTAATGTTTTGGGGGGAAATATTTTCCCTATTTATTAGCAACTTGTCCGAACGGAGCTGCAGCGTCGAAGACAATGAAGACAGGACTACGCAAGGCGTGGCAAGAGCCGAGGCATTGCTGCAAAGTATTAAAACAAAATTATACGCCGCTGGTTAAAAACCAAGCGGCGGCAAAGATTTTAGCGGAGACCAACAAAAGCAGAGGCATTAAGATGTAATGCAAATTATCTGTCTGTAAAAAATAACAGCGCCAAAAGCAATTAATGCTTTTGGCCTTTTTTTACACCGAATACATGCAACACCTGCGGAAACAAAGCATCCATATATTCTTCCACACCATTCTTAGAACCTGGAAAAGTGATCACCAGCGTTTCACCGATGAAGCCCGCCACACCCCTGGATAACATTGCATAAGGCATGCGCTCCTGCCCATATCTGCGGGCAGTTTCCATGATGCCATCAATGGGCCTTGCTATTAATGGTGCCACCGCTTCCGGTGTTACATCCCGTCCGGAAAGCCCCGTGCCGCCGGTTAATATGAGTAGGCTATGCCCGTCTGCAGCAAGATCAATTGCTTTTTGCCGGATCACTTCCAATTCATCAGGAACAATTTCATATTTCCGGGTAGATATTCCAAGCTGCTCCAGCCTTGCAATGATGGCTTTGCCTGAACCGTCTGCAGCTTTTTGCTGGTAAACGGAATCTGAGCAAACAACTACCGCAGCCGTGAGATCTGCAAATTGTAGATTTTTAATATCGGATTTCCCACCCGATTTTTCCAGTAAACGAATATGGTGAATTTCCACGCCCTTATCTATAGGCTTAAGCATATCGTACATAGTGAGAGCCGTCACAGATGCACCATGCATCGCTTCCACTTCCACACCCGTTTTGTAAATGGTGTGTACTTCTACTTTAATGATGATATTTAAACCTTCCACCTCGTAAGTGATAGCAGTATATTCCACCGGGAGGGGATGGCAATCCGGGATCATATCGCTTGTGCGTTTTACGCCAAACAAACCTGCCGCCCTTGCAAATTCAAACACATCTCCTTTCGGTATTTTTTTCTGCACCACTGCATCAATGGTTTCCTGTTTAGAAACTTTTACCGTGGCAACGGCAATTGCAATTCTGAGTGTGCTCGATTTTTTTGTAATGTTCACCATATTATTTGTTCTCCTTCCATTGGTGGGTTTGGTTATTAAATAATTCTTTTCCCCAGATAGGGAGTTCTGCTTTTATTCGCTCCACCAATTCATTGCAGGCTTCCATAGCAGGCTTGCGATGTGCAGATGAAGTGAAAACAAATAAACAGATCTCGCCGGTTTTCACTGATCCTAAACTGTGGTGCACATGCATGCAATGCAGCGGATACTTTGCAAATATTTCCTCCCTTATTGTATGCATCTGTGTCAATGCCAGGTCCTGGTGCGCTGTATATTCTATGGCTGTCACGGTGTTTCCATCAAGTTCATCTGCCCTTACCTGCCCCATAAAAATGCTGTGCCCGCCAATGCCCGTTTTGTTACTGTGTTTGCCAATACTCTCTGCAATAAACGCTGGCGTAATAGCGCCCTCCGTAAATATGTTTTTAATTTTCTGACTATCCATTTGAATTTCTTTTAAAAATAACCTGCCCATTTTGCAATGCCACCATTAAGGCTATAAATGTTTTTAGTACCGCCATATTTTCCATGAAGCAATTCTGCGGCAGCCACACTCCTGATGCCATGCTGGCAAATAAGGACGATGTTTTTAGCATCCACAGTTGTGCTCAAAAAAGCCTGAAATGCCGACATGGGTATTTGTTTGTACACGCCCTTATCAAGCATAGGATATTCATGCTCTTCTCTTACATCAATGAGGATCGTAGCCGGTTCCTGTTGCAATGCCTGCATTTTTTGTACATCTATTTCGCTGTAACTTTCTGAGGACGCATTGTTGTCATAATCCATAGCTAAAAATTCGGGTTCTGTTTTTGGTAATAAATAATTATCAGCAGGGCTGATGTTCAACACATATTGTTTGTGGCTCAGCAAATTATAATGCAATAATTGATTGATCAAAGGATCCCCAATACCGGCAATGAGCTTGATCATTTCTGCTGCCGCCATTGATCCGATAATACCCGGCAAAACACCCAGCACGCCATTCGCTTCGCAATTGGGGATTTCTCCCGGCGAAGGTGGTATGGGAAACAGGTCCCGGTAATTGGTGGCTGCATTTTTTTCACCCGCAACATTAAATATAGCCAATTGTCCTTCAAAGCCTGATACCGCAGCAAATACGAGTGGTTTCTTCAAGAGC
>JAYWIB010000163.1:0-4149 GCA_043789265.1 Chitinophagaceae bacterium | reverse complement strand
TTAGGAGGGGCTTCTTACTCCGCTTCCGCCACTACTTCCTTTACCTCCGGTATCATTCTTTTCATCATTCCTTCTATACCGCTTTTTAATGTTATCATGGATGATGGGCATCCACTACAGCTTCCCTGCAGCATCAAGTTTACTTTTCCATCTTCGTAACTTTTAAATTGTATGGCACCGCCATCCATTTCTACCGCAGGTTTTACATAATTTTCCAACAGTTCCTTTATACGTTTTACCACATCATCATCATCTGCATTTACTGTATTGCTGCTTTCCGTTTTCATGTTGGCAATGGCGTCTTCATTTATAACCACCTTACCATCTTCCAGGTATTCTTTTAAAAATTGTTTGATGGATGGAATTACATCCTGCCAGTCATCCGTTTCATTTGTTTTGGTAAGGGTAATAAAATTACTGGCGATAAAAACAGACTTTATAAAAGGAAAAGTAAACAGTTCCTGCGCCAGCGGCGATGGTACAGCGCTGGCTTCATCCGGAAAATCAATGCTCTTGCCGGGATACAATAATTTGTTGGCTACAAACTTCATTGTTTCCGGGTTAGGCGTCATTTCAGTATATATGCTGATTACGGGGCTTCCTGTTTTTATCATAAAACTATATTTAAATTTTCAGCACAAAGGTAGCAACTATCGCATAAAATCGAGTTGCAGCAGCACTAATGCAAGCCTGTCGGCGGCAATTATTTCTTATCTCGAAAGAAAAACGTTGCATACATATTTGGCTTGAGTGTATAAAAGAATTTGGCCGCCGCTGTAAATTCTGCAACTTTGGTAATGCAACCACAGCATCATTCAACCAATCTCTTATTAAAATCTTTTTTATGCAGTTAAAAAATTTGTTGTTATTGCTTTTATCAGGGCTACTGTGTGTTAGTACATATTCACAGCGGGTAAAGAGAAAAGGCGTGGAAGCGATTGATGTTACCAGAAATAAAGGAAAGGCTGCTGCCTATGCAGGGCCCGTATTTAAAGTAGAACAGCTTACCGGCAAGTGGCAGGAAACGGGCAGAGAAATAAAAAGCATTGGATTGATGAGGATAAAAGATACGCTGATGCTGAACTTTACGGAACCAGGCAAAGTAATTACCCGTGAAGGCAACCAGGGCAATATGAGCGGTGAGGCAGCAATAGATAAACCCGGAAATATTTTAATAGCCGCTGCTGATTACTATTCCATTGTATCTGCAGACAGTAACCAGCTTGTGCTGGATGATGAAGATGGCTGCACCCATACATTTACCAAAACAAAACAATTTGCATACGAAACATATGGCCGCATAGCAGTAAATGCCGATACATACACGGTGCCTGTGTCATTCAAATTTGCTTCGATTATGGGCCGGTGGTCTGTATATCGCCGCAAGGCAAAGCCAGGCGCTGCTTACCCGCCAGTAAATATGATACAGTATCTTTTTATCACTCAAAAAAAGGATGACAGTAATGGCGGAGGAGAAATTACATTTTATCAAAATGAAAAAACTACTGCACAGGCCTGCAGTATTAGCATTGCTGATAAATGCCTGGCAATAAAGACAGGTGCCACTGAATGGCTGTTGCCCGTGTACAAGGCCGATGGTAAAGAGCTGGTGTTTGGCAACCCTGAAACCTTACTGTATTATGCCAAGCCTTTGTAAATAAAAAGATTAAGTGGCGGCAACTAAAAAGATACACGGCTCCGTTAGTCTTAAAAAATGCTCAGCGCTGTTATGAGGAGAGACAACACTTTCATGATTTTATGAAGGAAGTATTATCCGCAGTTTAGCATAATTGAGCATAATCTTTTTTTCTCCATTCAGTTCAAACAATACAGTGGCAATGGGATTGTGAGCGGCGCCTTCCATTTTTATTACTTCTCCAAAACCAAATTTCTGGTGTTCTACCTTCTGGCCTGGCTGCAGGCTGCTGGTATCGCTTGCTGCAAAATCAGCCGAAGGAACGTGCTCTTTTGTCTGCGGCCTTGCAGGCACTACGTAGGAGGGCTTGGTTTTTTCTTCTTTTTTAAAATGGCCGCTGCTGCTTTGTGCAAACCTGTTGCCGCCGCCATTCATGCGTTCAAATGCAGTGCCTCCCCAGTTGCTGCTCTGGTTGCGGATGCCGCCGCCTGCAAAACTTTTATCTAAATATTCATCGGGCATTTCATCAATAAAGCGGCTGGGTTCATTCTGCTGCAACTGGCCAAAGCGGTAACGTGCATTCGCATATGTCAGCCACAGTTTTTTCTTTGCCCTGGTAATGCATACATAAAAAAGCCGGCGCTCTTCTTCCAGTTCTTCCCGGGTGTTTATGCTCATGGCGTTGGGAAACAATGTTTCTTCCAAGCCGCCTACAAACACACAGCTAAACTCCAGCCCCTTGGCGGCATGTATCGTCATCAGCTTTACCGTATCTGCATCTTCTTTATTGTTATCTGCATCTGTATATAATGATACCTGTTGCAAAAAAGTACCCAGCCCCTTGTCTCCCACTTCGCCATCTTCTTCATTCATGGGCGTTTCGGTAAACTCTTTTATGGAGTTCAGTAATTCCTGTACGTTCTCGTACCTCGCCAGGCCTTCGGTAGTTTTATCGTTGAACAATTCTTTTACCAGCATGGTGCTTTTGCCCACAATCAACGCCAGGTCGTACGCATTTTTTTTTGCCAGCTCACTCTTAAACATTTTTACCATGGTAACAAAGTTGCCGATGGCTTCCAGCGTACCCGCCTTAAACCCAAACAGGGCGGCGCTTTCCAGCACCTGCCACAGCGTAATGTTATTTTCGTTGGCAGCAAGTACCGCTTTATCAATGGTTGTTTTGCCAATGCCCCGTGCCGGAAAATTGACGATGCGTTTCAATGCTTCCTCATCATTGGGATTAACCACCAGCCGCAGGTAGGCGATGAAATCCTTTATTTCTTTGCGCTGGTAAAAAGATACACCGCCATAAATACGGTAAGCAATATTCATGCGGCGCAGGCTTTCCTCGTAGCTGCGGCTTTGTGCATTGGTACGGTACAGTATGGCAAACTCACTGTTGTGAAAATGATTGCGGAGCTTTTGTTCCTGTATAGTGTCGGCTACAAATTTTCCTTCTTCATTATCGGTAGCTGTTCTTACCAGTTTTATTTTATCGCCCTCGCCCTTATCCGTCCACAATGTTTTGGGCAACTGATTTTTATTGTTGGCAATAATTTCATTGGCTACATTCAGAATATTTTTTGTGCTGCGGTAGTTCTGCTCCAGCTTTACCACTTTTACATCTTCATAATCTTTTTCAAACTGCAGGATATTTTCTATGGTGGCTCCCCGGAAGCTGTAAATACTTTGTGCATCATCACCTACCACACACACGTTTTCATGCATGGCACCCAGCAGCTTTATAATTTCGTATTGCGATGTGTTGGTATCCTGGTATTCATCTATCATGATGTATTTAAACTTGCGCTGGTACTTGCTCAGCGATTCAGGATGGTGCTTCAGCAGCAGGTACATTTTAAACAACAGGTCATCAAAATCCATTGCGCCGTTTTTGAAACAGCGTTTGTTGTAGGCATCATACACCTGCCCGGTCATGGGGCGGTTGGCCCTCATGTCTTCCTGCTGCAGCGACCAGTCGGCCATGTACTCCGCCGGGCTTACCAAACTATTTTTAGCAGATGAAATACGGTTGTACACCGTGGCTGGTTTGTAAATTTTATCATCCAATTCCATTTCATTTATCACCGTTTTCAATACACTCTTTGCATCATCTGTATCATAAATGGTAAAGTTATTGGGGTAGCCAATTTTACCAGCCTCCGCCCTCAGTATTCTTGCAAATACGCTGTGGAAAGTACCGATGTATAAATTTCTTGCTTCACTGTTGCCGAGGGTACGCTCCACCCTTTCCTTCATTTCTTTAGCAGCCTTATTGGTAAATGTAAGCGCCAATATATTAAATGCATCTATGCTATGATGACCCATCAGGTGGGCAATTCGTGTGGTAAGTACTTTTGTTTTGCCGCTACCTGCACCTGCAATAATCATCAGCGGCCCGTCTTTGTGCAGCACCGCTTCCCGTTGCGGCTCGTTCAGTTCTTCTAAATATTTCAGCATGTGGCGAAGGTACGAAGCGGAGACTGGAGCTGAAGTGCTGTGCGGAAATTTTT
>JAYWIB010000162.1:0-4150 GCA_043789265.1 Chitinophagaceae bacterium | reverse complement strand
AAACGGCCTTCTATAATAGAAATTTTTATACTATTTGAATTTGTACCCGTAAAAGAAAATTTTCCAGAAAGAATTCTTAAGTTGGTATCATGCCTTGTAATAAATAAACTACCTGTATCGTTAACTCCTTTGGGATAACTATCAACCCCCTTCATAGTATCTTACTTTTGCTAAACCTTTACCAATTCCAAATTGATATTTTGTATTTTCTAAAACAAATAAACTATCTGTAGCAATATTTATACCGACTGAATTTGCTGGAATTTGGTCTATGGCCGGTATATTCAAATACCACCCCCCCGGCCCGGTACCAAGGTTTACATATTGGCAATAGAGTCCCGGTCGTCCACGTCCGTCTTTTGGTACAAATACTTTACCGTTTACCTTGCAACCAAAGGTCATAGCTCCAGTGGTTGTTTCGGGTGGTAGCTGTGGTTCTTCGGTTTTCTTTTTGCATTGGCTAAATGTAAAAAGGCTTGTTACTGTGGCTACAATGAGCAGTCGTTTTAATTGTTTCATAATGGATTATTTTATAAAATGAAAGAATGTTGTTTATAAAACTTACTTGTAAAAATGGTTTTGTACAATTCTGAATAAATGCCTTGTTCCATCAATGTACTATCCACCAATACAGAACCATTGTATATTTTAGGGCTTGTAAAATCAAAGCCATAATCTACCAACAAGCCTGTTGTAACCCGGTTACTTTCTAATGCTCCAAATACCTGATTGACATAAGTGCGGTAGTTGTTATCTACATCTGCAAAAGCAGGTGGAGTAAAGGTTTGGGCTTCTGTTGTGCTGATTACACATAAAAGCAATAGGAGTTGAAATATTCTTTTTCATATTTTATTGATTTAAATTTTTAATTAATAACGAATATCAAAACGACCTTCAGTAATATTAACTGTTTGTATGTTTAAAAAATCTGACCCTGTAAAGAAAAAAGTTCCAGAAATGATTCTATTGATGCTATCGAATTTCTTTATTTTTAATTCGCCTAAATTGTTATCGCTTGCATTGTATTGATAACCATTAAAGTAAATGGCACCTGGAAAGCCTTTTTTTCGATATTTGAATGTGTAAGTTGCTCCATCAACAACAAGCAAGCTATCGGTACTAATAGTTATTCCTTCTGGTGTACTTGGAACCCAGTTATCAGCAGAAATATTTAAAAACCACCCACCACCAACTCCATTACCAAGATTTACGTATTGCACAAAAAGTCCAGGTTGTCCTCTTCCGTCTTTTGGCACAAATATTTTACCATTTACTTTACAGCCAAAAGTCATAGCACCTGTGGTAGTTTCGGGTGGTAGTTGGGGTTCTTCGGTTTTCTTTTTGCATTGGTTAAATGTAAATAGGCTTATTACTGTGGCTGTAATGAGCAGTCGTTTTAATTGTTTCATAATGGTAATTTTCAATGACATATGGTATAGAGTTACAAAACTACGGACAATATATTCTTATCTGTTTAGTTGCAACATAAAGACCATATACCGGAAGTCTAAATCATATACAATTCAATCCTGTGAATATTTTACAAACCAAAACACAAAGCCCCTCACAATTAAGCAAGGGGCTTTTACACAAACTATAAGTCAGAAACAAACATTCGTGGGCAGCGGCTGTGCGTTGCCGTTATATTTTTAATCCGGTTTTTTACCGTCGAGAAAACTGTTGATAGTGCTGATTTCTGTTTGGTTGTTGTCGTCAGTTTTTACGGTGTAGTTACTGTAAAAACTTTCTACATCTGCAATGGAATTGTGCAATTCCATATTGCGGCGAAGGTAAGCCGGTACCGTATCAAACTCGTTGTTTGGATCGGATGCATTCATGTTGAACGACAAGTTCCTCAGTTTAGCAATCCGGTCCGCTGCCCGGCGCCTAAGTTCTTCTGTTTCGTCCTGCAGCGCAGGCTCCTCAACAGACGACATTAAAATGGGCTGAGTTTGTTGTACAACAGTTGGCTTTTCCTCCGCCGCCTGATGGGAATTTTTAACCACCAACTGCATTTCAAACAAAGGCTCGTCTTCCTTTGCTGTACTTTGCTGCGGGGTTAGCTCTTCCTTAGTGTTGGATTCTAGGTTTGGCTTGGCCTCTGCATATATGTTCAAAGGCTTCGCCAGGTAACCACCCGCCGACGATGCAGGTGGGGTGCTAGCTTCTTTTAATTCAAAAAATATATTTTCTGTTGTTATTTCTTTTACTGTTTCTTTTACGGTTGTTGTCTTTATTATTTCTTCGGACACCGTTGTTTCAGGCACTTCAAATGCTATTACGGGTGCCTGATCCAATGAGGACGAAATTTCAAAAAAAACAGGTGTGCTGATGTTTTCTTTTTCTGCCACAGGCGTTACTGTTTCCACTGCTTGCACCGGGGAAGAAGCGCCGGGCATTACTAAATCAGTAACAATCCGTGCTTCCTCTTCAGGTGCTGGTTGTGGTATCAGGGTATCTTTCATTTCTTCCTGCGTATCCAACTGCGGCGCAGGCTGTTTTGCTTTACTGTTATCTTTTAAAGGCATTTCCAGTGCCATCACTATTTTATCTTCTTTCTTTTCCACCTTGGGCTGGTTGATGGTTTTTGCAAATGGATCTTTATGTTCAAACCCTGTGGCTATTAAAGTAATGCCGAGTGAGGCTCCCAGTGTATTATCATAACCAAGGCCAAGAATTACATCGGAATCTTCTCCTGCCTGGCTTAATAAATAAGCCTGTATAATTTCCACTTCGTCCATTGTAAATTCATGATCGCCTTCATTGGAATTGATGTTGATGAGAATCCATTTGGCACCACGGATATCATTGTCGTTGAGCAATGGAGAGTTTAGTGCATTTTCAATGGCGAGCTGTGCCCTGTTTTCTCCTTCTGCCGTAGCACTGCCCAGGATGGCAACACCACCATTACTCATCACAGTACACACATCTGCAAAGTCCACATTAATTTGGCCGGTGCTGTTGATTACATCTGTTATACATTTGGCTGCAGTAGCCAGTACATTGTCTGCCTTGGCAAATGCTTCTTTCATTTTTAAATTTCCAAACTGGTGGCGGAGTTTATCATTGCTTATCACCAGCAGTGTATCCACATGATCTTTCAGCAGAGCAATACCTTCCTCTGCCTGTGCCAGTCTTTTCTTTCCCTCGTATGCAAATGGTGTAGTAACAATGCCCACGGTAAGTATGCCCAAATCTTTACAAATTTTTGCAAGGATAGGTGCTCCGCCTGTGCCTGTGCCGCCGCCCATACCTGCGGTAATAAAGGCCATCTTGGTATTTACTTCCAGTATCCGTTTTATTTCTTCCAGGCTTTCTTCTGTAGCCTGCCGGCCAATGGCAGGATTGGCGCCTGCACCGAGGCCCTGTGTAAGGTGCGGCCCCAGTTGTATTTTGTTAGGTACTTTACTTTGTGCAATGGCCTGTGCATCTGTATTGCAGATGATAAAATTTACACCTTCTATATTTTGCGAAAACATGTGGTTTACCGCATTGCTGCCGCCGCCGCCCACACCAATTACTTTGATGATGGAGGACTGTTCTTTTGGTAGATCAAAATGTATCATAATTTATGGCGGCCCCTCCTAATCCCCATATAATCGGGAAACAGGAACCTTTTGTTTGTATGCGTCTTTTAAGTACAAGAAGCATGGTATTAATTAATGGTTAGTATGTATAGTAATTTTAAAAAAACTAATTGTTATAGAACTCTTGCCCTCTTCCTCCCTCCAGGGGAGAGCCTGTCCCGATGCTTCGGGATTAGGAGGGGCTTTTATAAATGTGCATCTCCTTCTTCTTTAAAAAGATCTATCAGCCCGTTTTTAAAAGAGTCCATAAATGTTTTCAGCGATTTTCTTTCTTTGCCTTTGGGCATTTTTATTTCGCCGGATTCATTTACTGTTGCAGCCTCCTGTGTGTCTACATCTACTACTTCATCTACCGGTTGCTGCTGCAGTGAGGCAGGCACCTGCACTCTTTTAAATTGTTCATCAAACTGTTTGTTTTTATTTTCATAATCATTGTAGCCTTTTAATATTAAACCAATACAGGTGCTGTACATGGGTTTGGTCAGTTCATCAATGTGGCCGCCCGCAAGGTGTTCGTTGGGGTAGCCAATTCTTGCATTGAGGCCGGTAACATATTCCGTTAA
>JAYWIB010000161.1:0-4151 GCA_043789265.1 Chitinophagaceae bacterium | reverse complement strand
TACCGGCTTCATCATAATAGTTCCAATCTCCCTCTTTATAATTATTTACATAGTTGCCCTTAATGTGGATCATCCCAGATGGATAATATTCATACATTACTCCGTCCTGTGTAGTTAATGTGCTGTCATTATACGTTCTTAATTTTACGAGGGGTGCAGACTTCTTATAATCGAGTCTTTCATAGATATCTCCCCGATATTTTTTTACGATTATGAAAGAAGTTGCTTTTTTAATATCATCTGTTACGCCGTTTTCACCAACAAGCACCACGTTCACTATTTCCTGTGCGGCAGCAATTGTGTGCATTGAAAATATTGCCAGCAAAAGCATGATTAGCTTTTTCTTCATGTTGATTTTTTTAAATTAGCCAGTATAAAAATAGCACCGGCATTTACACCAGTGCTATCAAAAAAAATTTATTTATTTATTTATACCAGCATCGTTACCGGATTTTCCAGCAGTTTTTTTACTGTTTGCAGGAAAGCCGCTCCCACAGCGCCATCCACGCTGCGGTGGTCGCAACTGAGGGTTACTTTCATAACATTAGTTACGCCAAATCCATCGCCTTTTTTTACCACAGTTTCTTTTATACGGCCTACGGCAAGTATCGCACTGTCTGGCGGATTGATGATGGCGGTAAACTCATCAATGTCCATCATACCGAGGTTAGAAATGGTAAATGTATTGCCGCTGAATTCTGCAGGCTGTAGCTTTTTATCTTTTGCTTTGGCATACAATTCTTTTGCATCGGCTGCTATTTGCGATAATGTTTTTTCATCAGCAAAACGTATCACCGGTACTATCAGTCCTTCCGGCAATGCCAAGGCGGAGCCTATGTGTATGTGATGGTTCTGGCGGATAAAATCATTCATCCAGCTACTGTTTACATCGGGGTGTTTACGCAGTGCCATGGCACATGCCTTTATCACCATATCATTAAATGAAATTTTTACGGGGCTTACTTCATTCATGGCCACCCTGGATGTGATGGCATTGTCCATGTTTATTTCCATGGTTAGGTAAAAGTGCGGTGCACTGAATTTGCTTTCGCCCAGGCGGCGTGCAATTACCTTGCGCATTTGTGTAAGCGGAATATCTGTATGTCCTTCGGTACCGCCGCTGTATGCCGGTGCCGCCGCCTTGGCAGCAGGTGCAGCAGCAGCAGGCGCTGCAGCGGGTGCAGGTACATACGTATCTATGTCTTTTTTTGTAATGCGGCCATTGTCGCCACTGCCATTTACCCTGCTTAAATCAATGCCTTTGTCAGCAGCTAATTTTTTTGCAAGCGGCGATGCCTTGATGCGCTGATCAGCCGGTGCATTGTTTTGTGCAGCACCGCTTGTTGCTGCCGGTGCGTCCGCTTCGCTTTTTGCTTTAACATCTGCAGCCTCTCCCCCACTTACTATAGCAGCAGTATTTGCACCCGATTTTTCAGCAGCTACATAAGCGCTTACATCCGTGCCTGGCTTACCTACTATGGCAATTATTTCATTTACTTTGGCTGCGTTGCCTGCCTCTACGCCAATATATAATAATGTGCCTTCTTCATAACCCACCACTTCCATCGTAGCTTTATCTGTTTCCACTTCTGCCAGCACATCATCGCCTTTTACCACATCTCCAATTTTTTTATTCCATGCCACTATCTTTCCTTCCGTCATCGTATCGCTCAGCAGCGGCATTCTTATTTCTTTGGCACCGGCTGGCAAGGCTACTTTTGCTGTATTGCCTGCGGGCACTTTAGCGGGGGCTGGTGCTGGCTTATCAGATGAATTGTTTGCAACCGGTTCTGCAGCAGGCGGTGGTGGTGCTGCACTTTCTTTTGTATCTAACAATGATTTATAATCTTCTCCTTCCTTACCTACTATCGCAATTACCTGATTTACTTTGGCCACATCGCCGGCCTGCACGCCAATGTAAAGCAGTGTGCCATCGGCATACCCGTTTACTTCCATGGTGGCTTTATCTGTTTCCACATCAGCAAGCACATCATCACTTTTTACTTTGTCGCCTACTTTTTTATTCCAGGTCACTATTTTCCCTTCAGTCATGGTATCGCTCAACAGCGGCATTCTTATCACTTCTGCCATATTTGATAATTTCTAAGTATTTATAATGAGGGTCGAAATTAATGCAAAAAAAGGAAAACATCAGCGGCGATTAAATTAGTCCAGCTCCAGTTTCAGCCTTTCCTTTAATTCTTTTACCAGCGGATACTCTTCAATAATTTTTACATATTGCTGCTTGCGGTTCAGGGGTTTTTGCTCCTCTACGCCGGTATCCTCTTTTGCTATCACAGTGATCTGGTAAGTTAGCAGCTTATTTTTAAAATACTGCTGCAGGTGTTCAATAAGGGCAGCTCTTTCCACTTCAATAAATGTCTTGTGTATTTCGCTCTGTGTAATTATTTCAATGGCGTTTTCATTTAGCACTTTTAGCTCAGCCGCTTTAAAATTGGTAACGGCAGAGTGATTATTTTTCTTGCGGAGTGCATCAATAAAAATACCCCAGGCAGTATGCAGTTCCTCTTCGTTGAGTACAGCGCCTGCATCATCGCCATTTTTATTTTGCTGTGTTATTTGCTGCCGCAATTTTTGTAAAGAACCAAGGGTTACTTTTTGTGCATGCATGGCTGCATTATTGGCTGTCGTAGACTCCTGCCGTTCGGGGGCAGCGGCGGTAAAAACTGGCGTAACGATGCTTTGCTCTTTTGCCGGTAATGACTGCGGTTTTAGCGGCTGTGTTTCAATTATCAACTTTGCTTTCGGGCCATTTTTTTCATTGGCATTCACTGGTACTTTTATAATGGGCAGCGCCCTGAAGGCAATTGTTTTTGCTGTATCAACCAGTTTTTTTTTTGTTAGCCCCCCTTCACTGTTTACCAGCTCCAGTGCCTGCTGCAGGTAGCATAATTTTATAATAGTGAGCTCCACATGCAGGCGCTTGTTCCGTGCCTGTTTGTAATTTATTTCTGCTTCATTTAAAATATTGAGGGCACTGATGATATAAGCTGCCGGTGTTTTTTGAGCGCAATGCAGGTATTTCTGTTTAAAATCTTCTGCCACTTCCAGCAGCATTGCCACTTTAGGATCGGTGCTTACCAGCAGGTTGCGTAAAAATTCTGCAAAGCCATTGATGACTGTATCCCCTTCGAATCCCTTGCGGTTTATTTCATCATACATCAGCAAGGCATCGCTCAGTTGCTGTGTGTGCAGGTAATCCAGCAGTTTAAAATAATAGTCTTCATCTAAAATATTCAGGTGCTCCAGTGTGTTCTGGTAAGTAACGGCTCCATTGGTAAAGCTTACAATTTTATCCAGTATACTCAGTGAGTCCCTCATGCAGCCTTCGCTTTTTTGCGCTATTACATGCAGGGCAGTTTTTTCTGCTTTTATTTCTTCCTTCTCACATATTTCCTGCAGGTGCTCTACCGTATCGTTGTTGGTGATGCGCTTGAAATCAAAAATCTGGCAGCGGCTTAATATGGTGGGGAGAATTTTATGTTTTTCTGTGGTGGCCAAAATGAAAATGGCATAAGGCGGCGGCTCTTCCAGTGTTTTTAAAAAAGCATTGAAGGCAGATGAACTCAGCATGTGTACCTCATCTACAATGTATACTTTGTACTTACCTGCCTGCGGTGCAAAGCGTACCTGCTCCACCAGGCTGCGGATATCATCTACCGAATTGTTGCTGGCAGCATCCAGTTCGTGAATGTTTAACGAGCTGCCGGCATCGAACGAAATACAGCTCTGGCAAGTGTTGCAGGGTTCTCCCTCTGCTGTTTTATTTTCGCAATTAATAGTTTTTGCCAGTATCCTGGCACAGGTGGTTTTGCCCACACCCCGTGGGCCGCAAAATAAAAAAGCGTGTGCCAGCTGGTTGTTCTTAATGGCATTTTTTAAAGTAGTGGTAATGTGCTGCTGCCCTACCACTGTATTAAAATTTTGCGGTCTGTATTTTCTTGCTGAAACGATGAATTTATCCATGTACCCAAAAGCCCGGAGGCTTTATTGAAAGTGAAAAATATTGCGCTTGCAATTTAATAAAGAGTTGGAGGATTTAGATTTTTAATATCGGACAGAGCAGCTATGCACTGAATATGAAAAAAGTTTGTGCTTTAATTTTTTGATGGGGTTAATTTTTTTGTGTG
>JAYWIB010000160.1:0-4163 GCA_043789265.1 Chitinophagaceae bacterium | reverse complement strand
TGTGGATCAGCGCAAAGGCAATGATACCTCCACTGTAATATTTACGATAGCTCCAACACTTGAGCTGCCTTATACAGAAACATTTTTATCAACTACTTTTCCGCCCGCCAATGGTACCGCCATCATTAACCCGGATGCACCCGGCTTTACCTGGACACGGTATACCATTAACCCTGGCAATGCCGACAGCTCCTGCATACGCCTCAACTGTTTTAATTATGGCTCGGATAATTCCATTGGACAAAGAGATATTTACCGGTTACCAAAAATAAATTCTTCTATAGTGGATTCTGTAAACATAAGTTTTAAAGTTGCCTACAGGCAATATTTCAGCAGTGATGTAGCCCGGCCTTCGCAAGATTCATTGAGAGTGGTGTATTCACCCGATTGCGGTGTAAGCTGGATTGCCACTGACTATGTAAAAGGCGGCACCACCCTTGCTACTGTACCCGGCACCACTGCAGAAAGTTTCCGCCCCTTGCCAACGCAGTGGCGCTATGAAAAAGTTACTTTGAAAAATCTTTGCGAAAAGAATTTAAAAAATGTAATGATTGGATTTGAATCTGTAAATGATTTTGGTAACAATATTTATGTAGACAGCATTGTGGTAAAAGGATACAATTCTTACAGCAACAATGCGGTATTAAAATCTATTAGTCAGCCATTGCCTGCTTTGTGTGCTGATGGTTTTAAACCAACAGTAACTTTTGGCAACCACGGTATGGATACCATCCGCTCTTTAAAAATAAATTACCAGTTAGACGGTGGCAGTGTTAATACCCTTGAGTGGGCAGGCATATTAACCAAATGCGATTCTGTTACACTTGATTTAGCTGCCGGCACCAGCACCACGGGAACGCATATACTTAAAGTATTTACATCTGAACCCAATGGCAAAGATGATGATGCCAACAGCAACGATACACTGGTAAAAGCTTTCTCTATTTACACCGCTGCCAACACTCCGCTGCTGGAAGATTTTGAATCAGCAAAATTTCCGAATGACAACTGGGGTGTGCAAAATGTAAATGGCGGTGTTACCTGGGTACGCTCCATGGCTGCTTCTGCAGCCAGTACTGGTAACGGTGCATTGCTTATTAATAATCCCAATACTGCCAACCCAAACAACGCAGTAGATTATTTTGTGTCGCCGATTGTAATCAACAGCAATAGTTTTGATTCTGTGTTTGCAGACTTCGATTTGTCTTACAAAGCAGGTCAGCGTTATCCCGGCTCCACCATGTTTGCTTTGGATACGCTGGAGATACTGGCCACAAAAGATTGCGGTGCCAACTTTGTATCTGTGTGGAAAAAGTGGGGTGAAGATTTGCAGACGGTGAATGATCCAAATTATTCTAACACCACTGTGTTTACACCTGCACAAAAAGCAGAATGGAAATCAGTACGGGTGCATCTTACACCTTATGTGGGCAAGAGTGATAATTTTCAATTGTACTTTGTTGCTAAAGGAAACCGGCAGAATAATATTTGGTTAGATAACATTAAGATACATGCACAAACCTTGCCGGAGCGGCTTAAAACGCAGGGCTATCTTATTTATCCCAATCCATTTAACAGCAGTTTCCGCATTCACTATTATGCTTCCGCTACACCGCTTGATTTGCAGGGTCTGCAACTGTTTAATTCTTCCGGCCAGTTAGTGTGGAGCAAACAATACAATGGCAATGCAGAACGGCAGATTAATATAGATACAAAAAGCCTTGCACGGGGTATGTACATTCTTAAACTGATGTACGCCAACAAAACGATTGTAGAAAAACTGATTAAAAATTAATGAGCACTTTTTTTAAAGCAGTTTAAATGTTTTAAAAAAAATCAATTGATAAAAAAAAATCCCTGAAGGCTTCTTTCCTTCAGGGATTTTTTATGAAGATGTGTCACACTTAAAACACTTCATCGTTCAGATGCACTTTAGTCATATCATGAAAATGATTTTGAAGTTCATGCACACCCAGTGCATGTGTTACATGTCTTCTTTCATCCCGGTACCACAGTTCTGCTTTTGAAAAATCACCCGCCGAAGGTATCAGCATACGGAAAGCGCCTTTCATGTATTTTACTGTGCCGTCATCATTTTGGTTCTTGATAAATTTTAATTTTTCCAGCTCTTCGTCATTTACAGGTATGGGCCGCAGTTGATCCATTTCGTACCAGAATTCCTGCACACCAATATTCAGGCACACCTGGTGTTCGCCATGTTTCAGGTTGGTTACTTCGCCTTTTAAAATATCACCGTCGTTATTGGCCATCAGGTAATCACCTACTTTAATGTTTTGAAATTTGAGCATAGCATTTTTTTTAGCAATGGTTAAAAGGAAAAATTATATTCCCCTAAAATAATTAAATTTAAAAAAGGAAAAAATAATTTCCCTTCCTTTTTTTCCGTAGTGCTATTCAGCCCAGCTCATTACATAGCCTTCATTTTCTATTTCAAGCGCTTCCTTTGTAAGCTTTAGCGGATGAAATGTATCCACCATTACTGCCAGTTCATTTGTTTGCCTGGCGCCGATACTTTTTAATACAGCACCGGGATGCGGTCCATGCGGAATGCCCGCCGGATGCAGGTTTATCATACCACGGGTTACATGCTTCCGGCTCATAAAATCTCCATCCACATAATACAGCACTTCATCACTGTCTATATTGCTGTGGTTGTACGGCGCCGGAATGGCCTGCGGATGATAATCAAACAACCGGGGTACAAAAGAACACACCACAAAATTACTGGCCTCAAAAGTTTGATGCACCGGCGGCGGCTGGTGTATTCTGCCTGTGATGGGTTCAAAATCGTGAATGGAAAAAGTATATGGATAACAGCAGCCATCCCAGCCCACCACATCAAAAGGATGATGGCCATAATGCAGTCCATAGAGCATGCCTTTCTTTTTTGTTTTAATTAAAAAATCTCCTGCTTCATCATGCGTATGCAGGCTGTGTGGCGGATTGATATCCCGTTCGCAATAAGGTGCATGCTCCATCAGTTGCCCGTATTTGCTCAGGTATCTTTTTGGAAAACGCAGCGGACTAAAAGATTCAACAATAAATAGCCGGTTAATTTCTGTTGCAAATTCTATCTGATAAATTGTACCCCGTGGTATCATAATGTAATCGCCGTATACAAAATCAAGATGGCCGTACATCGTCTTCATTACTCCGCTGCCTTCGTGTACAAATATCATTTCATCCGCATCTGCATTTTTATAAAAATAATCCTTCATGCTTTGCTGCGGTGCTGCCAGCACTATGTGTAAATCGCTGTTGACCAGCACGGCCTTGCGGCTTTGTAAAAAATCTTTTTCGGGCCTGATGTTAAAGCCCTCAAAGCTGCGGTGCTGCAGCATTTTTTCTTCTGCTATTACAGGGCTTACATCCTGCTGTGCTTCGGTTTTTATTATTTGCGTGGGCGGGTGACAGTGATACAATAAAGAATAATCGTTGCTGAAACCTTCGGTGCTAAAGAGCTGCTCTGCATACAATTCGCCATCCGGTTTGCGAAACTGTGTGTGTCGTTTGTGTGGGATAGTACCCAGCGTATAATAATGCGGCATTGTTTATTTGATAAATTGGTGAAACGATAATTGATAATCTTCAGATCAAAAGGTACTCAATGCAGGCAAAGTTCCAGCGATGAAAGCAGAAAAATATATTTCCACTTTCTTTTGTCAATGTGATAGGTAAAGTTGCGGTGAAATGGCATGGCGTTATTTAAAAACAAATTCCAGTTCAATTATCAATTCAGGAAACAATGCCGGGCTTACTTTGTCTTGCTTTGTAAAAAAACCTGCTTCATCATATTGCAGACCCGAATTGTTCAGCACATATTGATGCATGCAATTGGCATCAGGGTTTACAATCCAATATTCTTTTACGCCGTTTTCCTGGTATAAATTATATTTTTCGTTGTAATCTTTTTTGGCAGTAGAGGGGCTCAGTATTTCTATAATCCAGTCAGGGCTGCCGAGGCATCCTTTTTCATCAATCTTGCTTTCATCGCAAATAATACAAATATCCGGCTGCACTACGGTGGTGATTTCTTTATCTGTTTTTTTGCCTTTTACCAGGCGCACATCAAAAGGTGCATGGTAAATATTACAGGAATGCTTTTCAAAATAAGGCAAAATTTTGGTGAGCAGGTGCGAAGA
>JAYWIB010000159.1:0-4176 GCA_043789265.1 Chitinophagaceae bacterium | reverse complement strand
AAGGCAAAATAGTTGAGCAAAAAAGTAAGAACGGCTATAGCGATTACTGCAGGAACAAATACCGCACTTATTTTATCTGCCAGTTGCTGTATGGGTGGTTTTTCTGATTGTGCTTCTTTTACAAGTGCTATTATTTTACTTAGCACAGTATCTTTTCCGGCTGCTGTTACCTGTGCCTTGGCTGTGCCGCCGGTAATGATGCTGCCACCGGTGAGCATATCTTTTTTTTGTTTGTACACCGGCTTGCTTTCGCCGGTAAGCAATGCCTCATTGGCATATACTTCTCCCCATAAAATTTTACAATCTGCCGGTACCTGTTCGCCTGTTTTAATCAGCAGCAGGTCGCCGGTTTTTAGTTGTGTATTTTCTACGGGCAATATTACCTCATGGTGTGCTTCATCAAAAGCAATCATATTGGCCATTAAATTTTCCTGTTTGGAAAGGCGGGTCAGTTCTTTTTGCGTACGGGTTACAGAAGCATGCTCTATCCATTCGCCCAAAAAAACCAGCGTAATGATGGTCGCAGTTGTTTCATAAAAAATAAAATTCATACCCATATTACCCACTGTGCCGGCAAGGCTGTAGATAAATGCAGCCGTGGCGCCTGTGGCAATCAGTACATTCATATTAGGTACTCCGTGCCGCAAACTCTTGATGGCGCTTACACCAAAATAACCCATGCCCACAATGTATACAGGCAGGCAAATGCTTAGTTGAATCCACGGGTTCATTAAAAAATGAGGATGTACCGGCAGCATGTGCAGCATCAGTACAATGGTAAAGGGCAGGCAAAATGCAAACCGCTGCAGGTGATTCTGAAACCGGAATAAAGTTTTTTTTGCATCCACTGGTACTGCAGCAGTTTCATTTGCCACACGGTATCCCAGGCCTTCTATTCCTTTTGCAATGCGTTGTTTTGAAACTGCGGCATTCATTTCAAAACTTACATCGCCGCCAATGAAGTTTACTTTTACATCCTGCATTCCTTCTTTCTTCAAATAACGGTTGATGGTGAGGGCACAATTGGTGCAGTCCATACCTTCCACTTTCCATGCTACTTTTTCCATACAGCAAAATTATTTGTTGCCCATTCTGCATGGTTACTATTGAAGGAAAATATCTTTGCAACATGGAGTTAAAGTTTTCATTGGATAAAATAAATGATGCAGCACACACATTGCTGAAGCAGGCAGCAGGCATACAGGTATTCGCCCTGCATGGCGAAATGGGTGCAGGCAAAACAACTTTTGTACATGCAGTAACAGCAGTATTGGGTGTAAAGGATGCTGTATCCAGTCCTACGTTTTCCATCATCAATCAATATCAAACATGGCAGGGAGATACTTTATATCATCTGGATTTATACCGGCTGAAAGATGAACAGGAAGCGCTGGATGCAGGAGTGGAAGATTGTTTACATTCCGGTGCGCTGTGCTTTGCAGAATGGCCGGAAAAAGCTCCTGGTATTTTTCCTGTAGATACCCTGCATGTAAAAATTACGGTGACGGGCAGTGATACCAGAAAGCTGGAATTTAATTTGTAATTTGTACTCCTTAACCTTTTAATTGCTTATGGCTTCTTCAAAACCTTTTGTGTCTCCTTCTTTTTCTTACGAAACGCTGGAAGAAACATTAGATGTAAAACCAAAAGGAACCGACCTGCTGATTGGTATTCCAAAAGAAAATTCATTTAGCGAAAACCGCATAGCGCTTACACCGGAGGCCGTGGGTGTAATGATAGCCAATGGTCACCAGGTGGTGGTGGAAACCGGTGCCGGCGGCGGTTCCAGCTATTCAGATAAAGATTACAGTGAGGCGGGTGCTAAAATTGCCTATGATAAAAAAGAAGTGTATGAATGCAGCATACTGGTAAAGAGTGCACCGGTAAGTGAAGAAGAATGCGACCTGCTTACGCCGGGTCAGTACATTATTTCTCCCATACACCTTGCCGTTATGAAAAAATGTATCCTGCAGAAAATGATGGATAAAAAAATAACGGCGCTTAGTTTTGAAAATTTAAAAGACGATAGCGGCCACAACCCCATCGTACGCAGCATGAGCGAAATAGCAGGCAGCGCTGTAATGCTGATAGCAGGCCAGTATCTGAGCAATGCCAACAATGGAAAAGGTGTATTGGTAGGCGGTATCAGCGGTATACCGCCCACTAAAGTAATTATTATTGGCGCCGGCATTGTAGGTGAATATGCGGCACGTACGGCACTGGCCATGGGTGCCAGCGTAAAAATTTTCGACAACAGCATTTACCGCCTCAAGCGGTTGCAGAACAATATTGGTGGCCGCCTGTGGACGTCTGTAATAGAACCAAAAATATTATCGAAGCAGTTAAAAACATGCGATGTGGCGGTGGGTGCATTGAGCAGTACAGGAGGCCGTACACCCATTGTGGTATCAGAAGAAATGGTGAGCAATATGCGGCCCGGCACTGTAATAGTAGATGTGAGCATTGACAGGGGCGGCTGCTTTGAAACAAGTGAAGTAACTACGCATGATAAACCCGTATTCACAAAATATGAAGTAATACATTACTGCGTACCAAATATTCCCAGCGGCTTTGCCCGTACCGCATCGCAGGCCATTAGCAATGTACTGATGCCGCTGCTGCTGGAAACTGCAGAAGATGGCGGCGTGGAAAAACTGGTGTGGCATAAAATAAATATCCGCAGCGGCATTTATATTTTTAAAGGAAGCCTCACCAACTTTCACCTAAGCCAGCGCTTCGATTTAAAGTATACAGATTTAAATTTGCTGATAGCGAGCAAAAGGTAATGAAGTTTCTTATGAGAAAAATGATCTTCTTATTTTTTTGTTTTTGTTCCTGCTTTTGCCATGCTCAGCAAAAAGCCGTTACTGACAGCGGCAAAGTGGTTATTCTTAACAACAATGGTACATGGAATTACGTGGAAAGCAGCAGTGAAGAAAAACTAAATCAGGAACCAGGTGATAGTGCAATAAAGAAATATTTTAGATCATCATTAAGCAATACCATACTTAAATCTAAAAAAAATAAAATGGCTTTATGGTATAATGCGAAGACCTGGCGCAATATGGAGCGTCAATTTTCTGAGGCTTCTGAGTTTACGCTTACAAAATTTCTGGTGATGGTTATTGGCTAATTAATATTTTGAGGTGCTGTAAAAATATTGATTTTTTTAATCCAATTCAATACAAAAGTCTAACGAACTTTTACTTGCAATCCTGCTTTATTAAACCTTAGTAGAAAAAATAAATTTAGTATCAAACCTTATTACCTCATTCTCCTATAAAATGAAAATAGAGTACAATAATTTATACACTCATTTTATTTTAACCACGCTGCATCGCCTGCCGGTTATTTCTGAAAAAATACGGGAACGGATAGAAAAATATATTACCGGCATTGTGAATAATAACGATTCTCATTTATATGCCATATATGCTAATCCAGAACATGTTCATTTTCTTGTATCACGCTCTCCCAAACTCTCAGAAGAAGCTCTGGCCTCTATTGTTGCAGAAAGTTCTCAAAATTTCATCAATCAAAATAAACTTTGTGCCACTTCTTTTGCATGGCAACAGTCAGCTTCAGCCTTCTCATTATCAAAGTCAGCTATTGACAGCGTATGCAAATACATACTTAATCAACCAGAGCATCATCGTAAAGTAAGTTTTGCAGATGAATATGAAATATTTATTAAATTTTATCAAAAAACACTATTGCCTTTTGGGAAACATCCTTCAAAATAAGGTAATAAGGTGGAAACAATTTAATGGAGGTTCTACTAAGGTTTAAAACTTTATCCTATAGTTTTTGGGGCATTATAAAAGTGAAGATGAGATTTTGCGAACCTATAATTATAAACATTCCAGCACCTCAAGATATTAATTGGCTAAATGAAGGTCTTGAATGGTCGTATAATATGGACAAAATTTGAGCAGTGATTTTGAAATATTAAATGAGGAATACAGGATAGTAAATGGAAAAAACTTCTTCTGCTGCAAACAGCAGCATCTAAAGAAAAAATCAAGTTTTAATTTCTACATTATACCGACTATAGATACTAAATAGTCCAAACTCTTTTCTGTCGGCATAATACCATCTAAGATTTCCACGGAGAAATAAATCAAGATGGTATTATCTCTATACGGGCAAAGAAGGAACTACACAGTTAATTTGCTA
>JAYWIB010000158.1:0-4176 GCA_043789265.1 Chitinophagaceae bacterium | reverse complement strand
CAGCCATCATTATTTTAACAAACCGCCGTATGCCGAACGGCACGTACGGTGGTGTGAGAGGACAGTAAGGGAAATAATCCCTTACTTCCTACTCGATTTTGTGGCAGACCTTATGCTTTATTAAAAAGATAAACAGCCCAAACCGCAAGGGCATATATGCCGTAAGTAACAAGAATAAAACTGATAAACTAAAAAAAACAAAAATGAAAAAAAACAAATGCGTACTGTTGCTTGCAGCTTCGTTTCTTTTTGCAGCAGCTTCTTTTGGACAGACAGAAACAAGTAAAGAAAAGACAGTAGAAGTAGGAGGGGCGTTGATGTATCCTTCCAAAGATATTGTAGCCAACGCAGTCAACAGTAAAGATCACACCACACTGGTAGCTGCGGTAAAAGCAGCAGGGCTGGTAGAAACTTTACAGGGTGCAGGTCCCTTCACAGTATTTGCTCCTGTTAATGCGGCTTTCGACAGATTGCCCGCCGGTACAGTTGATAATTTATTAAAGCCGGAAAATAAAGCTGCCCTTACTGCTGTATTAACCTATCATGTAGTGGCAGGTAAATACAATGCGGTAGATATTGCGAAGCTGGTAAAGGAAGGCAATGGTACTGCTGTATTAAAAACCGTATCTGGTGGTACACTGCGTATCAGCTTTGCTGGAAACAAAGTAGCTGTAAAAGATGAAAAAGGCAACGTGGCTTATGTAACTATCAGGGATGTAAACCAAAGCAATGGAGTAATACATGTGATAGACCAGGTGCTGCTGGCTAAGTAAAATATCAGAACGTGTAGAAATTTTTAACCATGCTGTTAGCCTTAAAAATAAATGTTGCAATGGAAGTGTATAAAGCTTTTATAAGATGGTTATTAAAAATGTGAAATTGACGGAGAATGAGGCAAACCATATTAGTATGTAGAAAAACATAGGCGGTTTGCAAATAGTTTCGTAAGGCGGCATTGATTTATTCAGTGCCGTTTTTTATTTTAACAAATGCAGTTTTCTTTATCCAAAACTCTTCCGGGTATAAAATTTTTCTGTACAGGCTTTTAAAGTTTATTCAAAGGATCCGTTTACGCCGCTTACCTTATCTTCACCTCCACAAAAAATAACTGAAGTTATGTGCCAGATTTGCACAGATATTTTTATACATACTGTACATCAAACCTTTAATTTCTTTTGAATAACTCTTATCATTATTCCACCAATGTGTTGATTGCAGGGGCAGGTCCGGCTGGTGCAAGTACTTCGGTTTTTTTGGCCAAAGAAAAAATCAATCACATTGTTATAGATAAAAATATTTTTCCCCGGGATAAAATTTGCGGCGATGCCATGAGCGCCAAAACAGTGGACATTCTTAAAAGAATGACGCCCGGCTGGCAGGGGCTTTTTTTTACAGAAGCCACAGCAATAGTAAGCAGCGGCATACAATTTATTTCGCCCGATAATACCTGCCTTGATATTCCATTTAAATCTGCAAAAAGCCAGCAGACAGCCCCGGCAGGTTTTGTAAGCAGGCGCATGGATTTTGACAACACACTTGCCGGCCTTATTGACCCAAATTTTGCCACATTTATTACCAATGCTTCTATCAACAGTATTGCAGAAGTTGATGATGGCCTGCTTGTGAAAATCACCGCCGCAGGAACAGAGAAAATTATTTTTACAAAAATGATTGTAGGTGCCGAAGGAAGGGGAAGTATCGTAGCAAAAAAACTGGCAGGGCATGTAGTACAACCTACGCATTACAGTGCAGGCCTTCGGGCCTATTATACTGGTGTAAAAAATATGCATGCGGAGCATTATATTGAACTGCATTTTTTAAAAGAAATGCAGCCCGGTTATTTCTGGATTTTCCCTTTGCCTGACGGCAGTGCCAATGTGGGTGTGGGAATGCTGAGCGCTGCGGTATCTGCAAAAAAAATAAACCTTAAGCAATTGATGCAGGATGTGATTGACAACCATCCTGTAATTAAAGACCGCTTTGCAGGCGCCGCACTGCAGGGTAAAATTGAAGGATGGGGGTTGCCTCTTGGTTCCAAAAAAAGAAACATCAGCGGCAATCGTTTTTTACTCACTGGCGATGCGGCTTCTCTTGTTGATCCCTTTACCGGCGAGGGCATTGGCAATGCAATGGTATCGGCACTGGTGGCATCACGTGTAATAACAAAAGCTGTGCAGGCCAATGATTTTTCTGCTGCGTTTTTGCAGCAATACGATAAAGAAGTTTACAGAAAATTGTGGGCCGAATTAAAACTCAGCCATTACCTGCAGATACTTTCCAGTAAGCCCTGGTTGTTTAATTTTGTAATTGGCAAGGCAAGCCGCAGCAAAGAATTAAAAGAAACCATCAGTTGTATGTTCGATAGCATGGACATCCGAAAAAAATTTACCAGCCCGCTTTTTTATCTCAAAATATTATTCAACAGGTAAGTGCACTTCTTAAAAATCAGTTAGACTAAATTGTGGTTTAAAATTTTAAAAATGCAGCAATTACCGGTATGCAATTAATTTAACCCTTACCATATCTTCACCCTCAGTGCCTCATCCCTGTACATTTTGTCTCCGTTTTTAATGCCAAATGCTTCGTAAAATTCGGGGATGTTTACCATGGGGCCGTTTACTCTTTCTTTTGCTGGTGCATGCACATCTGTCAGCAGTCCGTTGGCCAAGCGTTCTTTTTTTTCCTGATACATCCATCCATACGCATAGCCGAGAAAATAGCGCTGAATGGGTGTAAGCCCGTCAATTGATTTTCCTTCTTTATACTGTACAGTTTTTTTAAAAGCATCAAGGCCAAGCAGCAGGCCGCCAAGGTCTGCAATGTTTTCCCCCTGCGTGGCCTGTCCGTTTACATGGAGTGTATCTACAGGTATAAATTCGTTGAACTGCTGAATGATTGCTTTGGCCCTGTTATTAAACTCATCTCCATCCTGCTTTGTCCACCAGTCTGTAAGATTGCCATTGGCATCATACTGCCTGCCCTGGTCATCAAAGCCATGCGTAATTTCATGGCCAATGGTAGAGGCACCTGCGTAGCCATATACAAAGGCATCATCCAAATCTTCATCTTTCATACCCGGCACGGCAAATATGCCTGCAGGCAATACTATTTCATTGTTGCCCGGATTGTAGTAGGCATTGTATGTTTGCGGCGTCATGTCCCATTCGCTGCGGTCAACCGGTTTGCCTAATTTCTTTATGTTGTAATTGTGCCAGAAAATATTTCCATTCACTGCATTTTTATAATACGAGTCAGGGGTTACCTGCAGGCTGCTGAAGTCTTTCCACCTATCCGGGTAGCCTACTTTTTTTACCACTTTATTTAATTTGTACAATGCTTTTTCTTTGGTATCACCACTCATCCACTGCAGGTTGTTTATCCTGCCTGCATAGGCATCCCTTATGGCTTCCACCAGGTTGTTGTAGCGCTCTTTTGCTTTTTCATTAAAATATTCTTTTGCAAAAAGCTGACCTACCAGTTCACCCATTGCATTCTCTTCTGCATCCAGTGCTCTTTTCCATCTTGGCCTGGGTTCCTTAGCGCCGGTAAGCAGCTTCCGGAAGTTAAAAAAATTGAGGTAAGTGGTATTGTCAAGATATCCTGCAAATGACCGCACGAGGTTGAACCGTAAATAATTTTTCCATATGCTGATGTCAGTATTTTTTATTTCAGTGCCAAGCGCTTCATAAAATTCCGGCTGACCTACTATGATGGAATCAGTGATATTTTCAATGCCACATTTTTTCGCATATTCGTTCCAGTAAATGCTGTTGCATTTATCTGCAAGCTGGTTAAAGGTCATCTTGTTGTAATTGCTGTAAGGGTCTCTCAGGTCTTCCAGCTTGCGGCTGTGTGCAGCCAGTCTTTTTTCCAGTTCGTATACTTCACTGGCCATTTTACCGGCAGCTAATTTTTTATTGCCAAGTTGTACAAAGGTTTGAGCAAGATATTTTTTATAAGCAGCCCGTATATTATTGGTACGTGTATCTGTTTTAAAATAATATTCCCGGTTAGGCAATCCAAGTCCGCCCTGCTCCATACGGAAAATAATGGCAGCACTGTTTTTATCATCCTGTATGGCATAGTCATTAAAAAAACAACTAACACCTGCGTTGTGTAAATAGGCTGCAATGCCCGTAAGATCAGCCATAGATTGAACAGCATCAATCTTTTTGA
>JAYWIB010000157.1:0-4183 GCA_043789265.1 Chitinophagaceae bacterium | reverse complement strand
ATTATTTCACCCAAAACCCGGAAATCATGGAAACTATTACCACAAACACGTACAACAGACAAACCCAAAACACCATCTTACTATTGGTAATTGGTATTTTAATGCTCAGCTTTTCTTCTAAAGCACAGTTTAGAAATTACACAAAAGTGTATTCCGATAACATACGCGGCGGCAGCATCATTTTTGGTAACACACTTACCCATGTGGTTACCAACGGTAACGCTGATACAAGCAAAATGAATAACAACAGAACGAATGGTACAGGCACATCCGGCAATGACGGCGCTAACATTCAGTATGTAGATATTGATGGCAATACCGGTGCAGGTGCGGCTACCAGAAATTCATCTTCGTCCGATTTGCTGCTGCCGGCAGGTACGAACACTATAAAATTGGCGAGGCTCTACTGGGGTGCACGTGTAAAAGTAAGTGAGTTCAACCTTGCTGCCGACAGTACAAGAACAGTAAAAATAAAATTTGGCACAGCCGCAAATTATACAGAATACAAAGCAGGCCAGATAGACAAAAACACTTCAGGAACCGGCAACAATATGGTGAATCAATACCAGGCATATACTGACATTACTTCTTTTATACAAAGCAATGGATCGGGCACTTATACAATAGGCAATGTACCAGCCTCTACGGGCGCTGTCAACAGTGGTGGCAACTATGCAGGTTGGTGCATAGTAGTGGTGTACGAAAATACATTACTGAATGAGTACAACAGTGTAAGGGTGTACGATGGTTTTCAAGTAGTGTATAACAGTGGCGCACCGCAGGTAAGTTCGGTTACATTAACCGGTTTAAATGTACCCTCAGGTGCTATCAGCCTTAGAGATGCAAAAATGGGCGCCATGGTTTGGGAAGGTGATGCCAACTTAAAACTGGATTATCTAAAAATAAATGGTACAAATTTTTACAACAGTTTAAACGCTATTGATAATCCCTGGAATGGAACCATTACAGATACCGGTGTACATGTAACCAATAAATTACCCAACTACACTAATCAGATGGGTATTGACATTGACCAGTTTTATGCAGGTCATGGATATGGCATACAGCAGGGAGATACAATTGTACACCTGGAATTTGGCACAGAAGCAGATCAATATTTTCCCGGCCTTTTTACCTTTCAGATAAAAACAAAAGACCCTACCGTAGTTATTGACAAACTGGTGCAGGATGCAGGTAACAACAGGATTGCGGAGCCGGGAGAAATACTGACGTATACCATTAAAGGAAAAAATGTGGGTGAGGGAAATGCAAATTTTTGTGTGATAACTGATACACTTCCTGACAACGTAACTTTTATACCGGGCTCTGTACAGGTTATAATTAACGCAGGCATTACAGCAGGTACTTACTTAACAGATGATGCAGGCGACGACCAGGCAGAATTTGACAACATCAACAACGCAGTTACTTTCAGGGCAGGCCAGTCTGCCGGCAACAGTGCAGGAGGTATACTGGCTCCCGGCGAAAGTTTTGAAATACAGTTTAAAGTAAAAGTAAATCTTCCTGCCACGGGCAGCTATATTGCGCCTGTAATAAACATTGCAAGAATTACTGCTTACTCAGATGCAGGTATAAAATCTACGGATGATGCTACTGCCATACTGGAACCAATGGATGGGCCTCTGCCGGTAACATTAAAATCTTTTACAGCCATATTATCGCTGCAGCATACTGTAAAAATAAACTGGATGACCAGCATGGAAATTAACTGCAGAAGCTATGAAATTGAAAGAAGCATTGATGGTAAAAATTTTATAGTGGCGCTTTCAATTGCCGGCAGCGGCAACAGCAGTTCACAAAAAAATTACATTGCCACCGACAACATTGGTTCCTTATCTGCACAACTAATTTATTACAGGCTTAAGCAGGTTGATTTTGATGGCAAACAAAGTTATTCAAAAGTAATAGCGGTAAGAGTTGGCAACGTTTCGTCCGGCTTTACAGTATCTCCCAATCCTTTTGCGAATTATACAAACATTACATTGAACTGGCATAAAAATGAAAGCAGCAGCATCAGCATTTTCAGCATGTCAGGCAAAGAAATGATTGCAAAAAATATACAGTTGAACAAAGGCACCAATTACATTTCAATGACTGAACTGTCAACACTTGCAGCAGGTGTGTATGTGATAAGGCTTAATACAGCGGAAGGAAAAATATTTAAACAGGTTGTAAAACAATAAAATCAATGAGGCATGGGTATGGCAAATACCCATACTGTAATACTGTCCATAAAAGGCACAAAGATTTTGTGTTGTTTATAGGATTACATAAAAAGGAGTATTACCTTTGGAACACACAAGAATACCACGTACGGCTGCGTACCACCACAAACCGAATATCCCCTTTTAAACCAGTACTCATCATTTAAGTGAGCTCCAATTTTCCCTTGATTACCACGTTGACTCAAACTTATTACTTACCTCAAAATGATGATCATGAAAAATTTTACAAACCTGTATAAAGCAGTTTATATAAAACTGCCTTATGCTTTAATGCTGCTGGTATGTGCAGCAGGCACCGTTACTGCCCAGGACAGAAACTACGGGCTGGTGTATTCCGATAACATACGTGGAGGAGCCACCATCTTTGGCAATACATTGATGAATGTAGTGAATGCCGACGGCACACCCAATCTTACTGCAATGAATGACAATGCTGCCACCGGCAATAGCAACTATTCCAATGGCAACCCTGCCAACACCATTAACATGCAGTATGTAGATATTGATGGAAGCACGGGAGATGGAGCAGGCACAAAAAATTCTTCTTCGTCTGACCTTGTATTGCCTTCCGGTTCAAATACTATCAAGCTGGCAAGATTGTACTGGGGCGGAAGAGTGTTTTCTGCAAGCATTGATATGACACTGGCAAAAAACAGGACAATCAAAATTAGAAAAGGCACCAGCGGACCTTATACAGAACTTGCAGCAATACAGGTAGACAGAAAAATTGACAACGCCGGCGACCCCACTAAAGAAGTTACCTTTTACCAGGCTTATGTGGACGTTACTTCTTTTATTCAGCAAAATGGACCGGGTACGTATACAGTGGGCAACGCTGCTTTAACCAAAGGAACGGGTGGCGTATTTGGCAATTATGGCGGATG
This sequence comes from Chitinophagaceae bacterium, assembly GCA_043789265.1. Classification (GTDB taxonomy): domain Bacteria; phylum Bacteroidota; class Bacteroidia; order Chitinophagales; family Chitinophagaceae; genus Ferruginibacter. The sequence goes on along the minus strand of JAYWIB010000157.1, from coordinate 1,053 downwards.
GGGCATTCAGGTGGTATATGAAAATGCTGACCTGGACTTTAACAGTGTACGGGTGTATGATGGATACAAAAGGGTGTTCAGCGGCGCCAGTTCTTACACGGCTGTTCTCACAGGCCTGGATGTGCCATCGGGTACACTGGCAGCTGATGATGCAAGAATGTCGGTATTAAGCTGGGAAGGTGATGCAAATTTTACAGAAGATTATCTTCAGATAAATGGCACTGCCTACAGCAATGCGGTAAACCCGGCTAATAATATGTGGAACGGCACCATCACCAACGACGGCGTACATGTAACCACTAAAAACCCCAACTACAGCAACCAGATGTCGGTGGATATTGACCAGTTTAATGTAGGTACCGGTTACGGCATTTTACCAAATGCCACAAGTGTTACATTAAAGTTTGGTACAGAAACAGATTCGTACTTTCCTGCCATTTTTGCTTTTGTGATACGCATGAAAGCGCCGAGCATTAACCTTTCTAAAACCGTAACCGATGCCAGCAATAACAACAGTGCAGAATCAGGCGAAGTACTTACATACACACTTAAAGGAAAAAACTTTGGCCCGGGTAATGCATCTTTGGCTGCAGTGGCAGATACATTGCCTAAAACAGTTAGCTATGTGCCGGGCTCTTTAAAAATAATTTACAGTCCCGGATCAGTGGCTGGCTTTTTAACAGATGCTGCTGGTGATGATAATGGCGACTACACTGTAAACGGGTTGGTAAAATCTATACAACTCAGGCTTGGCCAGGGTTCCAGCGCTGCGGCAGGAGGCACACTTGCACCACTTGATTCTTTTGAAGTGCAGTTTCAGGTTACTGTAAATGCACCGGCTGCCGGCGAAAGCATTTTGCCCATTATAAATATTGCAAGGTTTAGCGCTCAATCTGAATCGCTCAGCCAGTTTGTAGACGATGGCGTGGCCATTCTTAATCCAGAAGGCGGACCATTGCCCGTTACGCTTAAATCTTTTGCAGTCCTTTTATCAGGTACATCGTTAGTGAAGCTGAACTGGATTACATCTATGGAAATAAATTCAAAAAATTA
>JAYWIB010000156.1:0-4192 GCA_043789265.1 Chitinophagaceae bacterium | reverse complement strand
CTTTATTTTGGTTTTCAAAAAAAAACTGCAGCAGTTCCGATTCACGGTGGGTAAGCACTATCTTTTCTTGTGGAGTTTGTACAGTGTAATTAACAGGGTCAAATAAGATACTGCCGATACTGTATGTTTTATACTGAGGCAAATTCTTTTTTGAACGCTGAATAAATACTTCAATTTTAAGCACTAATTCTTCTATGCTGAAAGGCTTTACAATATAATCATCAGCGCCAATTTTTAAACCCTTTATCCGGTCTTCCTTTAATGTTTTGGCAGAAAGAAATAAGATAGGTACTTCCTTATTGATAGCACGTATGGCCGCCGCCAGTTGAAAGCCATCTTTGCCGGGCAGCATAATATCCAGTATGCAGATGTCAATTTTATTCCGTGCAAAAGTTTTCATTACCTGATCGCCGCTGCTACAGTGCAGTACGGTATAGTTATTCAGTTCCAGGTTGTCTTTTGTAAGAAAAGCCAGCGTGGCATCATCTTCTGCATATAGTATGGTGGCAGTGCTCATGTTATTGCGGAATAGAGATGGTGATTATAGTGCCTTTGCCTTCTGCACTGGCCACATGTATTTTCCATTTATGTGCATCACATATTTTTTTTACATAAAAAAGTCCCAGCCCAAAGCCGTTATTTTCCTGCTGCCTGTTTGCAGGTATGCGGTAAAACTTATCAAAGATATTATGAAGGTGCTTTTGATGCATGCCAATGCCTTCGTCCTCAAAAATAAGCTGAGTATACTGCTTGTCCTGTACAATGCTGATGTGTATGTGAGGAATATCCTTTGCATATTTTATAGAATTGTCTACCAGGTTATATACCATATTATAAAAATGAAAGCGATCTGCTTTTATAAACACGCCGGTAACCAAAGTTTTCAAATCAATAACAGCATCGCTGTGTTTTAGCTGTATGTTTTCAATGATAGCGGATACAATTTCTTCTGGTGAAATTTCTTCTATATCCATTTTAAAGAAATTGCTTTCTGTTTTGGCAAGGCCTAATACTTTCTCTATGTGTTCATTTAATTTATTGGCCTGTTGAATTATTATACCTGCATATTTTTTCATTTTATCATCGGCACTTATTTCATGCTGCTTTGTTAAAAAATTGGCAGATAAAAGAATGGAGGAAAGCGGTGTTTTAAATTCATGCGTCATGTTATTGATAAAATCCTTTTGCAACTCCGAATATTTTTTTTGCTGCAGCAGTTTATAGGCCGACCAGGAATAAATGATGAGCACAAAAAACATCACCACCGAAAAAATAATCCACAACTGCAGCGATGCATAAATGGATTGTTTTTTTTGGGGAAAATGAATGGCAAAATAATACACCAGGTTTTTTTGCCTGGGGAAATATTGCATGGTCGAAATTTTTTCGTTGCCACTAAAGGAGATGTAATTGCCATACACCATATCATTGCTTTCGCAATTGTAAATGGCATATTCAAAATCATTTTTCAGGCCGAGCTTACCCAATTCAGTTTTTAAATAAAATTCAAGAATGGCAGCATTGAATTCCTGGTTTACATTTACAAGGTAATAATCCTGAGACAGTTCCTGTACGGGATTTAGTTCGGGCAATTGCAGTTTGCTATCGGCATATATTTTTTTTACTACTTCCAGTAAGGCCACATTTGTTTTCTGCCTGAATTTTGTTTCCTCCTGACCGATGGCCTGCCGCAATAAAAATAATTGTATCACCAATATGCCGGCTATGGCAACAATGCCCAGTGTAATAATGATATTGAGGCGATTGATCTTCATACTTTATGCAGAGCAAGGCTATCGTAAATAAATTAAACAGCAGCAGTCATTAACAACTTGTTTGCAAACTTAAAGTATTGATGAAGAAATATTTTTTGTTTAAATTAAATGCTTCATAGTTTCATAAAGCCAGTCGTGATTTTTACCGGAAGCAACATGCCTTCAGCATAACAGGTAATGGAAACAATGTACAACTGTAATGTAGCAGCATGAAGAATAGATCGCTTGTCAAGATTTCTGCATATTTTTTTTATTATTCTACTTTACTATCAGCTTTTCTTTTTCAATTTATACACGGGTGAATTGTACAAGCCCAATTTTTTTAAAAAATAACCAATAGAAACGCCTACTACTCCCAGGCCATACTGCAGGCTTTTTGCAAAACCTATAGAAGAGGCTTCAGCAAAGTATTTTGTGGGACAGGTTATCTCTGCTATTTCATAGCCGGCATTAAATATTTGAGTCACCACCTGGTTATCAAAAATAAAATCATCTCTATTGGCTTCAAAATTTATTGCCTGCAATACTTCTGCGCTATAGGCACGGTAGCCTGTATGGTATTCACTCAGCTTTTGCCCCATCAATATATTTTGAAAAGAAGTAAGCGCCCTGTTGGCGATATATTTATACAAAGGCATGCCACCCTTTAATGCACCCTTGCCCAAAATACGGGAACCAAAAACAACTTTATATACATCATTGGCAATGATGCTGCACATGGCGTGTATCAATTTGGGTGTGTACTGGTAGTCGGGATGCAGCATCACCACTATATCTGCCTGCAGGGAAAGTGCATGGCGGTAACAGGTTTTTTGATTGGCTCCATAGCCGCAGTTTACCGGGGGTGTAATGATGTGCCTGATGCCCAGGCTCTGTGCCACCTGCAATGTATTGTCTGTACTGTTATCATTTACCAGTATTATTTCATCCACCATATCGGCTGGTATTTCTGCACAGGTTGCAGCCAGCGTTTTTGCTGCATTGTAAGCAGGTAATACCACTACCACTTTTTTGTTATGAATCATATTTAGTGATGTAAAAAATTAGCCGCATACCTATAATATTTTTTAGCAACTAATGAAAAATATTTACCTGCCTGATCGGTGTACAATGCTCGGACAATATATCAATTTTATTGTGGTGTTTCATTACTACAATGCTGCATCGCTGGTCTTCATTAAATGGCACCTGCTTGTATACACCTTTACCATACCATCTTGTACTTACTACTGCAACATTTTCATAAAGTTCTACTATGAATTCCGAACGCTCCATTGTATCTAACAGGTAAGTATTTGCCCCTGCTGTATGCACCACACTGTCTCTGCTGAAGCGTCCCCCGGATTGTGTAAAATATATATAGGACGGCGAAAGCACCTGGTCTACTTCCTTTAAATTTTTATGCCTCCAGCCGCTGTCAAATTTTTTTATTACATCAATTACTTCCTCTTTGGTAAGTGCCTCCGGCTCCTGTATACAGGAAGCCAAAAATAAAATACAAATACTCAAAGAAAACAATTTTCTCATATAAAGCAAATATAGTTAAGGAGTGCAATGCAGGAGGCATAAAAAAATCCTGCAGCAATCGCCGCAGGATTTTTTATTCAACTTAAAAAAAAACATCAATTGCAATGCTGCTCAAAAGCGCCTATTAAATTTTCGGCAATCATTTGTGCACTGCGTCCTTCAATATTATGCCTTTCAATAAAATGCACCAACTGGCCATTTTTAAACAATGCAATAGAAGGAGAAGAAGGAGGATAAGGAAGCAGGTGCTCTCTTATTTTTTTTACAGCATCTACATCAAAGCCTGCAAAACTGGTGGTTAAGTTGTCTGGCTTTTTAGCGCTGTTGTGAACCGCCATTAATACGCCGGGCCTTGCTGTGCCTGCACTGCAGCCGCACACCGAATTGATAACCACCAGGGTGGTGCCTTCGTCTGTAAGCTTTTGTTCAACATCTGAAGGTGTCAGCATTTCGGCAAAGCCGTTTTCTGTTAACTCTTCTTTCATTGGTATTACTATCTCTGCTGGATACATAAAAATATAATTTGTTTGGACTGCAAATTTACACACTCACAGCATATAAGCATCCATAAATTTCAAGCATTTTAAAACCATTCAGACTTTTTGTCGGATAAAAAATAAATTTTAAGACAGCCTGTCCATCAATTTTTCCTAAAGTGGTCATTTAATCAGATAACAGCGCCGTGGAATATAATTTGACCATAAGCTTGAAACAAATTATTACTAATTAAAAAAATTATAACCATGACACTCGTAAAAGTAAACAACCCAATGACAAAAACATTTGATGGCCTGGTGAACGAATTGTTCAACGATTTTCCTGTGGGCTTCGGTAAAACAGTAAGGGAAGATTTAATAAACTTTCCGCCAGTAAACATTGTAGAAAAACCT
>JAYWIB010000155.1:0-4200 GCA_043789265.1 Chitinophagaceae bacterium | reverse complement strand
GCGCTATGCATGCTGCTGTGTGAGGATACTGTTAAGTGCATTATTGCAGTGCATTTTTTAAAAGATTTATTATTCACCCTAAAACTCAGCAACCATTTTTATACTCTGTCTGTTAAAAACAACTGTTTACTTCCATTCATCGTTTTTTCACTGTGTTTATATTGAAAAAATAAAGCAGTTCCGGCATTACCCATTGTACACAAAACGAATGGCAAATACAAAGACAAACATATTTATTAATACCCGATAATTTGCATATCTAATTGACCAATACTTATATTACTTTAGCAAAAGCCTTGATACCATTTAAAAAATTGAGGCCTGGTAAAAAATGAGTTATCTCCCTTTGAAAGATTTAAAAGGCGTATAACTATATGTAATAAATATTACCTCTTTGGGGTATTGCCGTTATAAGTTTATTAACCCAATTTTACAGGATGAATTCAATAAGGGTGGCAATAGTGGAAGACAACAACGACCTGCGGCAGGCGCTGGAGCAGATAGTGGATATGGCCAAAGGCTTTACCCTTACAGGCTCCTGCATTAATGGAGAAGAAGCGCTGGTAAAAATTCCGCAACTGAATGCACAGGTGGTATTAATTGACATTAACCTCGGCGGTATCAGCGGCATCGAGTGTGTCCGTATTTTAAAGGAACAGTTTCCAGAAATGCTGTTTATGATGTGTACGGTGCTGGAAGAAGATGAAAAAATATTTGAAGCCCTAACGGCAGGCGCCAGCGGATACATTCTTAAAAAAACAGCTCCTGCAAAACTGCTGGAAGCCATTAAAGAATTAAGCGAAGGCGGTGCTCCTATGAGCAGCCTTATTGCCCGTAAAGTAGTATCCGCATTTTTACAAAAACCGGTGGAACATGCACCTGCAGCAGTTTCTGCAGAATCGCTGGATGTATTGTCAAAAAGAGAAAAAGAATTGCTGGAGCTGTTGGCGAAAGGTTTGCTGTACAAAGAGATTGCCGATCAAATGTACATTAGCGCCGAAACGGTTAAGAAGCATGTATACCACATTTATGAAAAGTTGCATGTAAGCAACCGCATAGAACTGGTGAACAAGTATTATGGCCGCTGATGAGGTTTTTATTTGAATGCAGATAAGTCGAATCGAACTTCCTCTGTCATTATCTCCACCTTTTAAATTACTGATTCTTCTTAGCCAATAACCTAAAAGCACTCAGCAATATGATAACTTAAAGCAGGATGAAAACGCCTTTGAATTATCTGCAAAAAAGAATGCAGCACTACATTTTCTTCGCTCCTTCTTTTAAAAATTTCCAGAGCCAAACATCTGTTTGCGGTGTGCTGCCAATCGGAAAGTCATGTGAAAGCCCTGAATATTCAAAGCCATATTTACTGTAAAATTTTCTTGCACGGCCGTTATGTTCCCATACGCCGAGCCAGACGGCCTCGTAGCCATATTCTTTGGCATAATCAATAATAAAATCCATCATTTGCTGTGCAAGGCCTTTGCCATGATAGTCCTTCAGCACATAAATTCTTTTAAGCTCTATAGCCTTCCACTGCTGCATTACGGGCAGGCTGCTGTAATCTTCTTTCATCAGTATATATCCTGCAGGCACATCATCTGCCCAGGCAATAAAATACAAATTCTTTTCATCTTCCAGCTCCTGCTGCAGCAGCGGAAGATTGTAATTGATTTGCAAAAAATCCTGTAAATCTTCAGGCGTGCAGGTGGCAGCAAACGTATCTGCAAAAGTTATCCGGCTCAATTCGTTTAACAGTGCTGCATTTGCAGGCAGGACTCGTTTAATTTCTATGTTCATCGTTGCAAAAATAAAACATTCTCATAGTTACCTGCATCAACCAATACGGCAAATAGTTTAGACGCTGCTTCAATAAACATTTGGTTGGCTATTATTTGTTTTTACATCAACGGAATTGGCATCAGTTTATCATGATAGAAACGTATATATTAACTCCGTTCAAATTTAGGTTTTCATTGCGTATTTACTTACAACTTGTTGTGCGATATAAAACTTCAGCAGCTTCTTATCGGTGCGTAAAACACCTGAATACTTTGATAAAAACTGTGGTAACGTTTCGCTTAGCTAAAATTTTTGATGATGGATAAATATACAGCTACCAGTTAAGTTCCAGCAGGTTGTTTCGTTCATCCATATCAGCCATGCGGTGGCCGGGGTCAATGCTTACCTTAGACAAATTGCCCAACCGCTCTTTAAAAGAAAAAACATAGGTGCTTTTTACAAAGCTCCATGCCGGATGTATTGCTCTTTTTTGCTGCTGATTTTCTGCAGGCTTTTCACCCAGCATAAGGCTCAGCGGAATGTAATGCAACGCAGTACTACCGTCTTTAAAAGTAAGCAATACATCAACAGGCATGGGCATTTGACCGATGCGTTTTATTCTTATTTTTGATGTGCCTCCTTCTTCCCACAAGCTGTCAATAGCATAGTCAATTGTTTTGTTTGTATACAGCATGTAATCTTTGTACCAGTCAAGTTGCAGGCCGCTTAGCTTTTCAGCAACCCGGATAAAATCATTCGGCTCAGGATGGCGGAAAGCCCAGCGGTGGTGATATTCAAGCATAATTTTATCAAGCACCTGCTCCCCCACTATGTAACCCAACTGGTATAAAAAAACAGCACCTTTATAATACGAATTTGTATTGTATGCATAATTGCTTTTAAAATAATTAGCAGGTGTGCTCATAGGTTCATCAAACTTACTTAAGGCCATGCGCCTGTATGCATCGTAGTCATTTAGGGAAACTGTAAACGCAGTTTTTCGAACGCATGCCAATGCCTTTGCTTCGGCATAGTCGGTAAAACCTTCGTCCATCCATGCATACAAATTTTCATTGGTGCCCAGCATCATCTGGTACCAGCTATGGCAAAGCTCATGCACGGCGGTTTCCAGCGATCCGTTTCTTATCAGCGTGGCGAGTGCATACTCTGTGCCGCCGCCACCGCCATGCAAAAATGAATATACCGGGTACGGATAGTTGCCAAAAGTTTTATTTAAGTAAGGCAATATCATGGCAATGGTATCTGCTGTGCTGTTCCATAAGCTTTCGATGGCCGCATCATCTTTATAAACAAAATGCAGCAGGGGGCCATTGTCTATTTTACGGGTAATGTGTTTGTAACCTGGGTCGGCTGCCCACACAAAGTCGTGAATGTTTTTAGCACTGAACATCCATGTTCGTTCTGATGAAGCCGTTTGTTTTAATGCAGTGCCTTCTTTATCGTATCCCCAGGCAATGGCATTTTTATTTTGCAGCACACCTGTAGCGCCCAGTTTATAATTTTTATCCAGCGTAATGCTTACATCATAATCGCCCCACACGCCATAAAACTCACGGGCAATGTATGGGTCAGGATGCCAGCCACCCTTATCGTACTCAGCAATTTTTGGATACCACTGACCCATGCTGTAGCGTATTCCTTCTGCATTATCCCTTCCGCTGCGGCGGCACAGCAACGGTACCTGGCTCTCAAATTCAGTATTGAAAACTACGGAGGCATTTGGCAATACAGGCTTATCCAGCATTACCTTCAAAATAGTTTCGTATAATTGAGTACGTTGCTGTTTTCCATTGTATAAAAATTTTGTAATCCTGCACCAGCCCTGCTCAGCGGGCGTAAGGTCTGCAATTCTTTTCTTAAACCTCCGGTCATAGTCAGTAACAGCATTGCCCCGGGCATCGGTACCAATAATTGTTTTTTCGGATTGTAAGCAGGCAGCATCCATCATGCTGCCGGGTGTAAATGCATTCCAGAAAAGATGTATAAAAATCTTATTCAGCGTATCCGGTGAATGATTGGTATAAGTAATTTGCTGTGTGCCTGTAAGTTTGTTTAACTGCACATCCAGTTGCACATCCATCGCATACTTTATTTGCTGCTGCCAGCTATCGCTCTGCGCCTCTGTACCAACGCACAGGCTCACCATTAAAATAAAAACTGCATAAATCTTTTTCATGTAGCAGTGAAAATAGTTTGTTTCTTTTAAAATTTTATGAAGTGGCAAAACTCGTTAAAAGGATTGAAGAAGAAACAGGTAGCTGTTAAAATGACGTGTACTCCTATCACATAATAATGGAAAAGACAATCTCAGAAATAAAGCATTACGGGTATCATCAGTTTACATTTATTCCCAATTTGAGGATTTGATTACCAGCTTAATTAAATTATTATTGCACC
>JAYWIB010000154.1:0-4230 GCA_043789265.1 Chitinophagaceae bacterium | reverse complement strand
TATATCGCCAATGTTGGCTCCATTCACCTCCCTGGCAAGACTTTATTTTTTACAAAAAAAATTTATTGTTCCACAATGATATGCTGTACAAGAGTGATTACTATTCCTTTTTACTAAAAAGAAATAGTAACAAACAACTGTTGCCAATGCCGCCGCACATTGATCTCCTGCCGGGCTCAAAAAAAATCTGCAGCTATGATGTATAATATAATATATAAGCGGCACAGGCTGTGCTTTATAAAATCCTAAATTGCAGCCTCATCTAATTTTTAATAATAAGTCATGAATATTGCGATAGTTTGCTACCCCACGTTTGGCGGAAGCGGTGTGCTGGCAACGGAACTGGGTAAGGCGCTGGCCGACAAAGGACATAACATTCATTTTATTACTTACCAGCAACCGGTGCGGCTGAGTGGTTTTCATGCCAATATTTTTTATCATGAAGTAAGGGTGCCTACTTATCCGCTGTTTGATTTTCCGCCGTACGAAACGGCGCTGGCTAGCGCCATGGTGGATGTAATTATTAACAATGACGTGCAGTTGCTGCATGTGCATTATGCCATACCGCATGCTTCTGCGGCGTATATGGCCAAGCAGATACTGGCAAAGCAGGGCAGGCACATTCCTGTAATAACCACTTTGCATGGTACAGACATCACACTGGTGGGTAAGGATAAAACGTACAGGCCGGTGGTAACTTTTTCCATGACGGAAAGTGATGTGCTTACGGCGGTGTCGCAAAATTTAAAAGAAGAAACGTATAAAAATTTTGACATTGACAAAGAGATAGAAGTGATTCACAATTTTGTGGATGTGCAGCGCTTTCACCGCAAGCCCGTGGATGCTTTTAAAAAACTGATAGCGCCGGAAGGAGAAAAAATACTGGTGCATGCCAGCAATTTTAGAAAAGTAAAAAGGGTGGATGATGTTATCAACACTTTTTTACTGATAAACAAGCAACTGCCCTGTAAGCTGCTGCTGCTGGGCGATGGGCCTGAGCGGCCTTATGCAGAATCTATCTGCAGGGATTGTGTGGCGGCCACCAACATAAAATTTTTGGGCAAGCAGGAACAAATGGAAGACATACTGCCTATTGCTGATTTATTTTTATTAACGAGTGAATACGAAAGTTTTGGCCTGGCAGCGCTGGAAGCCATGGCTGCCGAAGTGCCCGTAATATCTACAAACGCCGGCGGGCTGCCGGAAATAAATATCAATGGCTACTGTGGCTTTATGAGCAATGTGGGCGACATACAGGATATGTGTAAGAATGCGCTGTATATTTTAAAAGACGAAGCCACACACCTGCAGTTTAAAGCCAATGCACTGGCGCAGGCAAAAAAGTTTGATATAGAAAACATTGTGCCTGCATACGAAAATCTGTACATGCGTTTGATTCATTGATTACACAATATTTACTTCTCTTTCCAGCAGCACATCAAATTTTTGCTGCACAGATTGTATGATAGACTGGCTGAGTGAAAAAATTTCGCTGCCGGATGCATTGCCATAATTTACCAGTACCAGCGCCTGTTTGCTGTGGCAGCCTGCATCTCCTTTGCGGTATCCTTTCCATCCGCATTGCTCAATGAGCCAGCCTGCAGCCAGCTTTACATTTCCATTTGCAAGCGGATAGCCGGGTACAGCAGGATATTGATTTTTAATTTTTTCAAACAATACTTTTTCTACCTCCGGATTTTTAAAAAAGCTGCCTGCATTGCCAATTTCTGCGGGGTTGGGCAGTTTGCTGCGGCGAATATTTATTACTGCCTGCGAAATGGCTTTAATGCTTAACTCCAGCACATTCATTTTTTCTAACTCCTGTTCGATAGCGCCATACGACGTATTATACACAGGCACTTTATTCAACCTGAATGTAACACTGGTAATTGCAAACTGCTCTTTGTATTTTCTTTTAAAAACACTTTCCCGGTAGCCAAACTCACAACTTTGTGTATTGAATGAAACAAGTTTTTTTTCTGCTATGTGGTAGGCTTCCAGCGAATGAAAAATATCTTTTATCTCTACACCATAAGCACCAATATTTTGCATAGGCGAAGCACCTGCATTGCCGGGGATAAGCGAAAGATTTTCAGCGCCAGCCCAGTTGTTGTAAATACAATGCATTACCAGTGCATGCCAATTAACGCCGGCGCCGGTTTTTACATACACATGCTGTTCGTCTTCATTTATTTTTTTAATACCGCCGATTTCATTTTTTAATACCAGCCTTTTTACATGGTTTGTAAAAAGCATATTGCTTCCGCCGCCCAATATTAAAACAGGTGTGTTTGTATTTGCTGCTGTGCTGTCATCAAGCAATGCAGCAAGTTCATCTACTGTAGTAAAGGCGGCGAAGTAAGCAGCACTTACATCAATACCAAAAGTATTGAAAGGCTTCAGCGAAATATTTTGAAGTATGTGCATTATTAAAACAATAAAACGAAAACAACATTTAAAGAAACATTACGTACCCTAACCCGTAACCCGCAACCCATAACTTTTAAAAAATCTTAACCTGCTCAATAAGCATCCACGTCCGCCACCATAGTTACCGATTTAAACCGTTTTTCTGTCTGCAGCAAATTAAAATGATTAAGAATTATTTTTTTGTATTGCTGAATTTTTTTTGCATCCAGCGGTAATTTTATCAGCAACTCCACCAGGTATTGATTGCGTACTCTTGCCACCACAGGCGCTGCAGGCCCCATCACAAAATTGTTTAGATCTTTTTTTAATGCCGTGCCTAACTTTTCTGCCAGTTCATCCACTACATCTTTTATTCTGTGTTTAAGTGTTATTTGTATAATGCGGCTGTACGGCGGATAAAAAAAACTGTGCCGGTTGTGCAATTCAAACTCATACATTTTTTTATAATCATGCTGCTGCACATACTGCAGTACGGGGTGCGAAAGTTGAGTAGCCTGAATCAGCACTTTTCCCTGTTCTTCTTTTCTGCCTGCACGGCCACTTACCTGCTCCATTAATTGAAACGCTCTTTCATTCACCCTGAAGTCGGCAAAACTCAGCAGGCCATCTGCGTCTAAAATGCCCACCAGGCCTACCTTTTCAAAGTCGAGCCCCTTTACCACCATTTGTGTTCCAACTAAAATATCAATACGCTGCTGCTCAAATAATTTTATCAGATTGTCATGTGCCGTTTTTCCCCTTACAGCATCTACATCCATCCGGGCCACTTTCATTGCAGGAAATTCTGCTTCTAAAAGTTCTTCAATTTTTTCAGTACCAAAATTTTTTTCAAGCCAGGCCACCGTGCCGCATGCCGGGCATTCCACCAGCTTGGGATAAGTGGTGCCGCAATAATGGCAATGGAGCTTGTTAGAAAATTTGTGCAGCGTAAGCGTGACATCACAATTTTTACATTGCGGTAAGTAGCCGCAGGTACCGCATATTAAATAAGGCGAATAGCCTCTTCTGTTTTGAAACAAAATTACCTGCCTGCCCGCCTGCACAGTTTTTTCAATGGCTTCTTTCAATTGCGGCGACAGCATTACTTTACCTTTTTGCGCCACTTTTCTTGTATCAATTATTTCTATCGCCGGCAACTGAACACCACCATAGCGTTCATTCAGTTCCACCAGTCCATACTTTCCTTTTTGTGCGTTAAAATAAGTTTCAATGGACGGGGTGGCGCTGCCCAGCAAAACTTTGGCGCCAGTATTTTTTTCTTCATCCATAAACAGCGAGGCATAATATACGGCCACGTCTCTTGCATTGTACCTTGGTGCAGGGTCCTGCTGTTTAAATGAACCGTCATGCTCTTCATCCACTATTATCAGTCCCAGTTGTTTAAAGGGCAGCAGCAGGGCGCTTCTGGCACCCAGCACTATTTTTATTTCAGCAGTTTTTACTTTATTCCACAACTCTACTCTTTCGTTGTTATTAAATTTAGAATGATAGATAGCGATGTTGCCGCCAAAATGCGTCTGCAGCCTGCGTATCATTTGTGCAGTAAGGGCTATTTCCGGCAGCAGGTACAGCACCTGTTTGCCCCTGTTGTAATATTCTTCAATCAGTTTGATGTATACCTGTGTTTTGCCGCTGCTGGTAATGCCATGCAGCAGGCAGGTATTTTTTGTACCGAAAATTTCTTTTATTTTTTGCAGTGCCTGCTGCTGAGCAATGCTCAGTTCAAAATTTGTTTGCATGGATTTGGGTATGGCTTTAATTCTGTCCACACTCCGCTTTTCCACCAGCAATATATTTTTA
>JAYWIB010000153.1:0-4241 GCA_043789265.1 Chitinophagaceae bacterium | reverse complement strand
GATGGCCACCTTATCAATTTACTGGATACACCCGGCCACAAAGACTTTGCAGAAGATACTTACCGTACACTAACGGCGGTGGATAGTGTGGTGCTGGTAATAGACAGTGTGAATGGAGTAGAGCCGCAAACAAGAAGGCTGATGGAAGTAATTGCCATGCGTAAAACACCGGTGATAGTATTCATTAATAAAATGGACAGGGATGGTAAAAACCGTTTTGACTTGCTGGAAGAAATAGAAAATGAACTGAAGATACAACTGCATCCAATGACGGTGCCGGTTAACAGCGGCAAAGATTTTAAAGGCGTATACGATTTGCATCAAAAAAGTTTGGTTCTTTTTACCGCAGGTACCAAGGCCAATGATGAAGATGTGGTGGAAATAAAAGATTTAAATGCTCCGCTGCTGGATGCAAAGATTGGGGAAAAAGATGCCGCCACATTAAGGGAAGATGTGGAACTGATAGATGGCGTATACGGCGAACTGAATGAGGCAGATTATTTAAAAGGTAAAACAGCGCCCGTGTTTTTTGGCAGTGCGGTAAATAATTTTGGCGTAAAAGAAATGCTCGATACGTTTGTACGCATAGCCCCCACGCCAAGGCCGAGGCATACCACTGTACGGGATGTGGAACCATCAGAAGATAAGTTCAGCGGTTTTATTTTTAAAATACATGCCAACTTAGATCCTAAACACAGGGACAGGATTGCCTTCCTGCGTGTGTGCAGCGGAAAATTTGAACGCAACAAATATTACAGTCACGTAAGGCTGCAGAAAGATGTTCGGTTTAATAATCCCTATAGTTTTTTGGCCCGGCAAAAAGATGTAATTGAAGAGGCATTTCCCGGAGATGTGGTGGGCTTATTTGATACAGGTAATTTTAAAATTGGCGATACCATTACAGATGGAGAGCAGTTTTATTTTACCGGCATCCCTTCTTTTTCACCAGAAATATTTAAAGAAGTGCAAAACAAAGATCCGATGAAAACCAAGCAGCTTGAAAAAGGACTGATGCAGTTAACAGATGAAGGGGTGGCACAATTGTTTACACAGTTTGGCGGCAATAAAAAGATAATTGGCTGTGTGGGTGAACTGCAGTTTGAAGTAATACAATACCGGCTGCTGCAGGAGTATGGCGCCAGTGTGCAAATGAACAGCCTGCCGTTTTATAAAGCCTGCTGGATAACAAGCAGCCATCCAAAAAAGCTGGAAGACTTTATAAAATATAAGCAGGCCAATATTGCCGAGGATAAAGACAAACACCTGGTGTACCTGGCGCAGAGTGAATGGTTTTTAAATACAGAAATACAAAACAACCCGGATATTGAATTTCATTTTACAAGTGAGGTGCATAAGTAGTAAATGGTGAATGGTGAATGGTGAATGGTGTCAATTGTGAATGGTAATTCAATTAATAAAAAATCCATAAAAAAAACTTCATCTGAATAAGCAATATGCAGCCTGTAAAATACAGTGGATTTTGCAACGGATGTATTGCCTTTTTGCTTATTGACAATTGCCAATTGTCCATTTACTTTTTCACGCTTTCTCCCTTATCTTTGCCGCCTAAAATTAAAAACCATTGGCAACAAAGTTTTCTAAAGAAACCTACCTGTACTGGTACGAACTAATGCTTTTACTGCGCCGCTTTGAAGAAAAAACCGGGCAACTGTATGGAATGCAAAAAATAAGGGGCTTCTGCCATCTCTACATCGGGCAGGAAGCTGTGGCTGCAGGCTGTATGACTGCCACCAATCCAGAAGACAAATTTATTACCGCTTACAGAGATCATGCACTCGCAATTGCCAAAGGTGTTACCCCCAATTCCTGCATGGCAGAATTGTATGGCAAGGCTACAGGATGCAGTAAGGGTAAGGGTGGCAGCATGCACTTCTTTGGAGTGGATGTTGGTTTTTTTGGTGGTCATGGTATAGTGGGTGCACAGATAGGTACCGGCGCAGGTCTTGCATTTGCTGAAAAATATAAGGGCACAAAAAATGTGGCGCTTTGTTTTTTCGGCGATGGCGCTGCAAGGCAGGGCATGCTGCATGAAACATTTAATATGGCTATGACGTGGAAGCTGCCCGTAATTTTTATTTGCGAAAACAATAATTATGCAATGGGTACTTCGGTAGCCCGTACCAGCAATGTGCTGGATTTATACAAACTGGCTGATGCATATGATATGCCGGGCGACAGTGTGGATGGCATGAGTCCAGAGGCAGTGCATGACTCTATGCTGCGTGCGGTAAACCGTGCAAGAGAAGGCGGCGGACCCACTTTGCTGGAAGTAAAAACTTACCGCTACAAAGGACACAGCATGAGTGATCCGCAGAAATACCGCACCAAAGAAGAAGTGGAAGAATACAAACAAAGAGATCCTATCGATCATGTACTGAAAGTATTGCAGGATCAGTTTAAAGTAACTGATGCAGAAATTGAAACAATGAATGACAGGGTACGCCAGCAGGTGGAAGAATGTGTAAAGTTTGCAGAAGAAAGCCCGTGGCCAAATGATGATGAGTTGTTGAAAGATGTTTACGCACAGCAGGACTATCCTTTTATAATGGATTGATAAATTATTGATTGCTCATTAAAAAGTATTGTTGTTTTATTGAATCATGCAATATTCCCCTTATAAAATCTTACATGTTAAAACACAAAAAAATAGTTATACAAAATGGCAGATAAGCAAGTAACAGTTGAGACTGTTGAAACAATTGAAATAGTAGAAAGAGCGAAAGGCTTTTGGGCAAAATTTAGCAAGCCCATTATTTATGCCGGTAGTGCGGTAATTATTCTTGTAGGCGGATGGCTTGCTTACAAAAATTTGGTAAAACTTCCCAACGAAGACAAAGCTGCAGAAATGATTTTTCCGGCGGAGCAGGTATTTGATAAAATGGCTACACAATCGGGGTTTACCAAAGACTCTATTAGTCTGGTGTTGAATGGAGGCAATGGTGTTGCATCAGGCGTATTAAAAGTCATCAATAAATATGGGGGCACTGCTGCAGGCAACCGTGCTCATTACATTGCAGGCGCATGCTGCCTGCACAGCAAAGATTTTAACAATGCAATAAAGCATTTGAAAGATTTTTCTACATCCGCTACACAGGTGCAGACGGTAGCGTACAGCATGCTCGGTGATGCATCTGCCGAACTCAAAAAAAATGAAGATGCTTTTGACTATTACAAAAAAGCCATCAGCGTAAATACTAAAGATGAGTTTATGACATCCGAGGCTATTTTTAAAGCTGCGTTATTTGCAGAAGCAGTTGGCAAAACAAAAGAAGCTGCTGAATATTTCCAGCAGATAAAAGATGAATATCCAAAAAGCAATCATGCTTATGATATTGATAAATACCTGGCAAGATTGGGTGCAGTAAAATAATCTGCCGTCCGCTGCTGAAATTTAAAACGCAGCCGCAGTAAAATCAAATTGCATATGTCAACCAATTCAACTGATTTATATAATACAGCAGGCATCCAGGTTCCCACGGGTGCCTGTGTTGTAATAGTGCGTACAGAATGGAACGCAGCCACCACTGCCAAACTGGAGGAAGGCTGTATTAAAATATTGGATGCCCACCAGGTAACGCACAAAACTTTAATGGTGCCCGGCGCTTTTGAAATAGCTTTTACTATAAAAAATTATTGGGATAAACATAAGTATAAAGACGACAGGCCGCATGCATTTATAGCACTTGGATGCGTAATAAAAGGTGGCACTCCTCATTTTGATTATGTATGCAAAGCCATTACAGACGGGGTGGTTCAGTTAAATTTATTGTTACCCGTGCCAACAATATTTGGCGTACTAACCTTGGACAATCAGCAGCAGGCAGATGAAAGAACCGGAGGCATACATGGCCATAAGGGAGAGGAGGCCGCCATCACTGCCATTAAAATGATATGCCCCGGAGTTTAAAATCTTACTTTCGCTGCATTATTCATCTGATCAAAAAATATTAAAAGCGGGTAATGAAAGTAGCTGTATTTATTCCATGTTTTATTGACCAGTTGTATCCACAGACGGCTTTTAACATGGTGAAAGTACTGGACAAGGCAGCCTGCGAAGTGCATTACAATACCAACCAAACCTGCTGCGGACAGCCAGCTTTTAACGCCGGCTACCACGATGCTGCAAAGCAGGTTTGCAAAAAATTTTTAAACGATTTTGAAGATGCTGAATACATCATTTGCCCGAGCGCAAGCTGTGCAGGTTTTGTAAAAAATTATTA
>JAYWIB010000152.1:0-4243 GCA_043789265.1 Chitinophagaceae bacterium | reverse complement strand
CAAGATAATTGTAACTGCCGTTGATGCTGAGACCGTCAATAAGCGTTACTTTTTTTAAAGCACCCTCGGCAGTGTCTTTTTTATTACGCACTTTCATTTGCAGCACATTGTCTACACCAAAACTTATTCCGCCAAACTTTCCGCCACCATATGCACCCGATAAATTATCATCAAATACATTGTAGGATGTAAACCGTTTGCTGGTATCTGCCTGCACACGCTTTATATATTTTCCATTCATGTCTGGCTTAAAACTCATGCTGATGGTAGGCCTTATTTCATGACGGATGGCTTGTATTTTAGAAGTCTTTTTAAAACCAAACATGCCAAAAATACGGGACGAAGCACTCAGGCTAAAAGACATTTCTCTGGCAGCATAAAAGCCTTTGTTAAAAAACGTGTCAATTTTCTCTGTCCTGTCGTTCCACTGCAGCGCTGTTTTTTTCTGAAACCATCTTTCCGAATAAGATATGCCCGGCGAAACCTGTACGGGGCCTAGCGGCGGCAGCGATAAAGTGATGGGCACATTGTGGGTGGCACCCCATTTCCAGTTGTTTACTATTTGTGTAAACATGGGGCGCTTGTCTCTTGCAGTATCATCATAAAAAACAGTCTGGCTGCCGATGTTGGTATTTAATGCAATGCCAATATTTTCGAACCAGTGCAATGTGCCCACCGCTTCTTTCCGCCGGAAAGGATAAATGGTATTCATATTAAAACCCACATTGGGCAGCGTTACACTTATTTGGCTGAGGTTGGTATTTTGAGAGTGATTGGCAGTAAGTGTAATGTTGTAGGGTTTATCTTTCCATACTTTTCCATAGTTAATGGTGGAGCCAAACAGGTTATTGAAGTTACGGGTTACATTGCCCGGTACATTTTGATTGAACTTGCTGCTGCCTGCATTTACACTGGCCGAAAAAGTAACGCCGGGTCTGGATTTGGTATCGGCGCTGTGGCTCCACCGCAGGTAAAAAGACTGCGTGGATGAAAAATCCGGATCACCCTTAAAATTTACTTTTGTTTTTTGTACATCCAGCGAAATATTACCCTGGTAATGATAACGCTTATAATAACGTGGGCTTACAGTCATTGTCCACCCGCCGTACGAATAAAGGGTACCCCTTACCGTTACATCCCAATTATCACTTAGCACTTTATAATAGCCCAGGCCTTCCAGTGCCAAACCAAACTGTGCGTTGGAAGTAAAGGTAGGCGCTATCAGCCCTGAGTGCCTGCCCTGGTACATAGGGTAAATACCAAAGGGTAAATATACAGGCAGCGGCACGCCTTCAAATTCAGGATGTACCGGCCCCGTTACAGCAAATTTGTTATTGATGAATTTTATTTTTTTACTTACAAATGCAAAGTGTGGTGTATCCAGGTTGCAGGTGGTAAGCCTTGCACGGTAAGCATAAAAAGCAGTGGAGTCAATTTTTTTTATTCTCTCACCGTATACAAACATTTCGCCCTGCTGTGTATAGGTTCCCTTGGTAAGGCCCTTGCCCGTTTTCATGTTAAATAAAATACTGTCGCTTACCGTAAGCATATCGGCCTGCTTAAATGAGGGCGAAGAAAGTACTTTGCCGGTACTGTCTTTTACATGGTAAGCAGATACCATATTGGTGGACTGGTCAAATGCTATAAGCGGAGCCGTTAGCTCATTGTCCTTGTATTTGGTATTAGCCTTTTTTCCGTATAGTGTTATTTTTTTCTGCGGCACATCCATTACCATCGAATCATCAGCATGATAAATAACCGGTGCATCCAGTGAGTCTTTCGACATTTTTATTTGGAAAGTATCTGCCTGTACTGGCAGAATGATGCTGTCATTGGTTGTATTTTTAAAATCAATGCTGTCTGATTTTTTTTGTAAAATGGGTTGCTGCAATAATTTATTGCTGTCAGATTGCCGCAGAGGAATTGTATCAGCAGTTAATGTTTTGTAAATTTTTTTAGAAGCCGGCGGCTGCGCCTTTACTGCATGCAATAAAATGATCAGAAGCAGCGTGGTGGCCTGTGCCAATATGTATTTTGCCTTACCTTTGTTATACTTCTTCATTGCAGTGCTGGCAAAAATAAAGATATTAGCCGCAACAATGTGTGAAGGAATACTTATTGTTACTAACCCCAGATAAACCTGTTTTGATATGATCAAAATAATATCACGTGGATTGTTGATTTTAGTGAGTTACTTTTTTTACCCTTCCCTTTCTGCACAAAATGCAAAATCAATTAAAACCATTATTGTAGACGCAGGCCATGGCGGAAAAGATTATGGCGCACATGGCGGCTACGAAGGCGGCCTTGGCAGTTACGAAAAAAATATCACACTGGCCATTAGTAACAAAGTGGTGGCAGAAATGCGTAAACAATTGCCTGACGTAAAAATTGTGTCCACACGTACTACAGATATTTATCAGTCGCCGCCAGAAAAAGCAGACATTGCCAACAGCAACAAAGGCGATTTATTTGTGTGTATACATGCCGACGCAGTAGCCTTAAAAACGGGCAGGCGGCAGATAAGCACAAGGGTGGAAACCCGCTACAGGTATACCTATTCAGGCAAGGGAAAGCGCAAGAAAAAAATACCACATCCTTATACTACTGTGGTGCCTGTGTATGAATATTACAAATTAGGCAGCCAGCGCAGCGGTACCAGCGTTTGGCTTTTTGCGGCGCATAAAACCAGCGAAAAATTAAAAGCGCTTATAAAAAATGAAGAAGAAATAGAAGTGGAATCTGGCAGCGACACTACTTATAACAGCATAGATTTTGGTGCGCCGGAATACCGGATGATGGCACAGGTACATGCCAAACGCTACCAGGAAAAAAGTATAAAACTGGCCAACCTGGTAGATGAAGAAGTAAGCAATACTGACCGAAATGCACTGGGGATAAATCAGCGGCAAAAAGGTATCTGGGTATTGCAGGCTACCAATATGCCCGCCATATTAATTGAAACAGGTTTTATAACCAACTACGAAGATGAGCGCTACCTCAATTCAGAAAAGGGGCAGCAGGAACTGGCAGAGGCTATAACGAGGGCGGTTAAACGCTACAAAGAAGAGATGGAGAGCCAGAAAACCGGCAGCAGCACCGGCCTGCAGAGCGAAGAACGCCGGGTGCTGGAAGAAGCTTCCGGAAAAAAATTGACTGCTGTAAAAAAAGCGGCTTAATTAAAGCAAGGCATCACCTCATCATTCTTTCCATTTATACAAATTGAAAAAAAATATTCAGGCATACTGTAACTGCATATGCATTTAAACAACACCCATTATTGCAAAAGCAGGACGGCAGTAATTATTCCCTATTTTTGTTCCTGTTAATCAATGTACTGATACAAAATGACTATATCTAACGAAACGAAGGTAGGCTCACTTACTGCAATAGCCATTGTGCTCCTCATTTTAGGTTTTAATTTTTTGAAAGGCAAAAGTTTAAAGAGCAGCAATACACATTACTTCGCTGTGTTTGATGATGTGCAGGGGCTTGCCAACAGCAACCCTGTAGTAATCAATGGCAAGGAAGTAGGCACCATTGCCAAAACAGATGGCGGAAAAGATATGCGCCGTATTGTTACAGATATAAGGATGAAAATAGATGTAAACATTCCGGATGATTCTTATGCTGTAATTACAAAATCTCTGCTGGGCAATGTGCAGCTTGAAATAAAACTGGGCAACAGTACACAATTGGAAAAAGACGGCGATACGCTTAAATCCAGTATAGTGGCAGATCCGCTGATGAGTAATGTAACCAGTGCTGCCCAATCGCTTGATAAACTCCTTGCATCCGCAAATGGCATCCTGGATACCACGGCCAAAGGAAATTTAAAAAACATACTGGCAAACTTAGACAGAATTACTGCATCGCTTGCAGTAACAGCCGTATCGCTTAACAGTGTAATCAATGGCCAGAAAGGCACGCTGGAACGAACACTTAAAAATGCGGAAACACTCTCTGCATCCCTCAATAAAAATACGGAGAAGCTGGGTGATGTAATGAACAATGCGGCCACTGCTACAGATAAACTGGCAAGGCTGGATATTGAAAAAACATTGAACGGATTAAACAGTACAGTGAATGAGTTGAAAGCTACGATTGCAAAAGTAAACAGCAGCAATGGCACGCTGGGCCTTATGATAAACGACAACAGGCTTTATAATAACCTCAATGCCACTTCCAATAAACTGAACTTGCTGCTGGATGATGTAAGGCTTCATCCAAAGCGGTATGTAAA